>DATAMF010000281.1:0-2612 GCA_036260665.1 Aggregatilineaceae bacterium
GCCATACCGTTGTCCCATACCAAGCCGTGTTGTGAATAGATTTGATTCCCTCGCCAGTAGGGATGAGGGAGAAAGGGTAGGGGCGATTCACGAATCGCCTGAACCTCACCCCCTCTAGTCCCCCTCTCCAACCAAGTTGGAAGAGGGGGAAGATCAAATGAAGGAGACAGAAAGTTGTCCGGTGTAATCGCATGTCTGGCACTGCCAGCGGCGCTGGGAGCGGTACTGTTCGTGTGGGCGCGCAACCGCTGGGGGCCGCGTGGACAGGCGGGTTGTCTGCTGCTGTTCATCGTCGGGCTGTACCTGGGTATGTGCGGCTTTACGTCTGGCAGCGTGGTCAGCATCGGGCAGACCTGCGAGGCCGACGCCAGCTATTACCAGGAGTGGGGCCTGCGCGAGTCGGCCTTGTGGCCGCTGATGTTTCTCTCTGGAAAGAAGCTGCCTGAACCGCCGTGCGCGTTAGGCTAAACCGGGGCAGGGTGCCAATTCTGCCCCAGGTTGCCCGCGTTATGGCGCGGGGATGATCGTGATCCTGAAGTGGCCTGTATTGTCATTGACTGTCAGATCGGAAATGCGGAACGCGATCCGGCGGGCGGTTGGCCCGACATCGTAGCGCACCGCATACAGATGTTCCGGGTTGAAGGGCGGCGGATCGGCGCGCAAACCCAGCGTATAGATCGCGCGCTGGCCGTCGATTTCCAGGTCGAACATTTCGGTTTGCGGCACGGGCAGCGGATTTCCCACATCATCCGTATACAGATAAAACGCATCGCTGGACGCGGTTCCGGCGGCCTGCCCGGTTCCTTCCAGCACCAGCGTGACTTCGCCGCTGTACCAATATTCCGTGTAAGTGGGGTTAACCTGGCTGAAGTTAACAATTAGCACTTCGGCCAGCCCGCGTAGGGGATCGCAGCCGGGTGTTGGGGTGCGCGTTGGCCCGGGTGTGGGCGGCGGTGGCAGCGGGATGGGCGTGTTTGTGATCGGAATGGGTTCCGGCTCTGGGCTGGGCGGCGGCAGCGGAGTCGCGCTCGGCGTAAAGATCGCGCTGGGTGTAGCTGAAGGCTCCGATTGGGCTGTGCGCGCATAGGCCGCCAAAAAGAAGTAGTTCCCCCAACCGTTCCATTCGCCGTCGTCTGGCTCCGCATAACGCACATAACGCGCTTCGATGGGCGTCAGCGCGAGGCTGGCTTCGACCCATGTATAACCTCCTGGCGGCGCGGGCTGGTGGATGATCTGTGCCGCCATTGTCCAGTTCGCGTTATCGACGGACACATCGATCTGCATGGTGAGGGGGTTACGGTAGGCGGAATCCCAGTCCATCCAGTAGCCCACCCCTTCGAGCGTATACACCCGGCCCAAATCCACCGTTTGGTAGGTGCCCATATTAGTCTGGTGTCCCCAGTGTCCGCCCATCGGACGGGTGGTCGAAGCGTAGTCGGTGGCGTCGTTCCAACTGCCGTAATCTATCCCGCCGCCGTGCGCAATGATGGGTTTTTCCGCCGCGACATTGGTTAAACCGTACACGGGCATCAGGGGCGCGGAAAGACTGTGCAGCGCGATATTATCCCAGTAAACCGTGCCTTGCTGGGCATTGCCCATGTAGAGAATCACGCGGATATAGCGCGTGCCGGGCGGTGAGGTGGCAGCGACACTCTGTTTCGCCCAGGTTGCCCCATAACCGCCCTGCGTATGAACGTCGAGACGCGTGTAATTTTCGTCCAGAAAGTCCAGGTACAGCGCGGGACTCGGCCCCTCGACCACGCGCGCATAGGCGCTCAGCACATAAAAAGTATTCGAATCGGCGGGCACGATCTGGATCGCCTCGGAACTGCAAAAATAGTTACAGTCCTGCCTATCGACACTGCGCAGCGCCGAACCGCGCCCCTCCGCGCTCAGATCAACGCGATCCGTCCATCTGGCCTCCGGCTGATCGGGCGGGACATCCTGCACCAGATACCAGCGCTGAAGCTGATCCGGTGCGTATCCCCAATTTTCGATCAATCCAAAATCGTCCTCATCAAAATAGATATTACGGAGCAGATTGGTGGACATCGTGACGGGCCAGCGCATACTCCCCGCTGGAACGGGCGTGATCGGCGTAGGGGTGGGTGGCTCCGCCACATACCCGACCTTCACGCCGATCAACTGGACAGCGAGGAGCGCCAAGACGGACGACCAAAAGATAAGATGCTTCATAAAATTTCTCCTATCGCGGGGCAAGGGGAGAGCGATGGGAGAACAGCGGCCCGCACTACAAGTGAGTTACCATTAAAGACGCTGCGGCAGGCTTTCGGGTTCCCTTCATTATAGGGCGGGGCGCAGGCGAATCGCTTGACGAGTGCTGGATGGAAACCTGACGGGAGGGGAATACCCCTCTTTCCCCGCATGCAGCTAATCATGCCCCACATCTTTTTCCCGTTGCTTTTTCGGCAGAATATGGGGCGGCGTCGTAGGGGCGTGGGCTTGCCCCGCCCGCTTTTCCCCTCCTTTCTCCGCGTGCGGCTGATCATTACCCACATCTTTTTCCCGTTGCTTTTTCGGCAGAAATGGGGCGGCGTCGTAGGGGCGTATTGCAATACGCCCCCCGTTCAATGCCCGTCCTGCGTAGGGGC
>DATAMF010000283.1:0-2571 GCA_036260665.1 Aggregatilineaceae bacterium
ACCCCTACCCCCGCACCCGCCCAATAACAAAACGGGGCGTATTGCGTACTACGCCCCACTTTTCTGTCGCACATTTTGGGTAGGGGGCGCTGACGAGGCCGATGGTGGTTTCGCCCTTCTGGTGGACGATCACTGCCGCGCTCTTGGACTCGCAGGTCAGGTCGCTGCCCGGACGCCCAGCATATTCGACAGTGTAGGTATATTGGACCTCGGTGCTAACTTCAATCGTGACCGTTTTGCCCTCTTCAACAGAATACGTGTTTGTCTTGTTGCTGGCTGTGTTGGTAAAGTTAATGGTTGCTGTGCCGCACTCCGTCTGGTTGCTAAAACGGATGGTTGTCTTGGTGGCGCAGGCGGCTAACAGCAACAGGATTGCCAAAACAAAGATTAGACGCAGCTTCATTCAGTTTTTCTCCTGGGATGCATTCTTGGACGGGGATTATAAAGATGGGGGAGGCAAAAGACAAGGTGAAGGCAGTCGTTTTTGAGGATAATCAGCTTCGGGTGGTGACGATTCCGGCTCCACAGCCCGCTCCTGACGAGGTGCTGATCCGCCCACGCATGATGGGTATCTGTAATACGGATATCGAACTGACACGCGGCTACAAGTCGTTTAGGGGTGTATTGGGGCATGAATTTGTTGGAGAGGTGATCGAAGGCCCCGCAGAATGGGTGGGTAAGCGCGTTGTGGGGGAGATTAACATCTCGTGTGGGAGCTGTGATATGTGTGAGCGGGGTATCCCGTCGCAATGCCGGAAACGCCTGATCCTGGGCATGTCTGATTATGATGGGGCATTTTGCGAACAGTTCCGACTGCCTGTACGCAATCTGTGGCAAGTTCCCAATTCGGTTGCCGATGACGAGGCTGTTTTTGCTGAACCGCTGGCGGCTGCCTGTCAGGTTTTGGAATCCGTTGATATCCTGCCCAGCGATCATGTGGTTGTGTTGGGCGCGGGGAAGCTGGGCCTGTTGGTGGCGCAAGCCCTGTGGATCGCTGGGGCGGATGTGTCGGTGGTGGTGCGGCGTGAACAGCCTGCCGCACTGCTCAGCAGCCTGAATATCCGCACGATTCCTGGTGAGGAAAAGCCGGATCATATGGCGGATTGTGTGGTGGACTGTACGGGAAGTGCTGAAGGGTTCGCGGCGGCGCTGGAATGGGTGCGTCCACGCGGGACGATTGTTTTAAAGAGCACCTACCATGGCCTCCCACAGGCGGATTTGACAAGTATTGCCGTCAATGAAATCCATGTTGTGGGGAGCCGCTGCGGGCCGTTCAAGACAGCGCTCGAACTGCTCAAAATGGGGCTGCTCACCTTGCGTCCAATGATTACGGCGCAGTATACCCTGGATGAGGCGGCTGCGGCATTCGAGGCGGCTGAAGTGCCGGGTGCGCTCAAAGTGGTGATGACGCTGTGAGCGCCCCTTGTATCTTGGCTGAAATTCAAAAAGCGGGCGCAGGTCCAAGCTTCGCTTGGTGAGCAGCGCCCCTACTGAAGATTATCCTTAGTGCGATAACTCGGCGCTGCCGGGAAGAGGTTGTTTGCCCCCGTCGGGCTGATCGCTGGCGCGGGGCAGCGTGAAATAGAAGGTTGTCCCTATCCCTAACTCACTGGCGAGACCCATTTCGCAGCCATGCGCTTCAACGATACGTTTGGCAATGGACAGCCCCAGTCCGGTTCCGGTGATGGTTCCGGCGGTGTCGGCTACACGGTAAAATTTTTCGAAGACGTGCTGCTGGTTTTCGGGACTGATGCCGTAGCCGGTATCCTGCACACTGACCAGCACGCAGTTCGGCGGGCAGCCGGGCTGATCTCTCTGTACTTCAATCGTGCAGGTGATTGTGCCACCATCGCGGTTGTACTTGATGGCATTGGTCAACAGGTTGAGCAACACCTGCTTTGTCTTGCCCCGATCTGCATGGACCATTTCCACATCACCCTCGATAACTGTTGCTAAACCGCGCTCCTCGGCCTGGGGGCGGATAATTTCAGTACATTCTTCCGCCAATTCAAAGATATTGAAGATTTCAAAATCGAGCCGGGTCCGTCCTGATTCCAGGCGCGCCAGATCCAGGAAGTCGGTTGTCATGTGAGTGAGGCGCTCTGTCTCTTGCTGCATGGTCGAGACAATATCGCTGCGCATACTCTCTGGCAGATTGGCACGCGAGAGTAGGGTTGTGCTGGCTTTTAGGGCGGCGAGGGGAGTACGCAGTTCGTGAACCATCTCGGCTATAAAGTCACTTTGTTGGAAGAGACGGGCATTCTGGATGGCGGTTGCGGCCTGATTTGCCAGCGCCGAGAGCGTATTCACATCGTCCTGGGTCCAGGGTTGGTCGTCGTGCTTGTTGATGGCTTCGACCACGCCGATTACCTGATTGTGGACCTTCATCGGTACGGCGAGTAAGTTGCGCGTGATAAAGCGCGTTGTTTTATCGACATTGGCGAACCAGCGCGAGTCATTTCGCACATCTTCGACGAGTACGGGTTCGCCGTGCGTGACGACCCACCCGGCTCGATTTTGAAATCTTCAATATCTTTGAATTGGCGGAAGAATGTACTGAAATTATCCGCC
>DATAMF010000289.1:0-5547 GCA_036260665.1 Aggregatilineaceae bacterium
CCGGTCGGCTTCGGGCAGCTTACCAAGCAGTTCAGCCACAATCGAAAGCTGGGTGGCTTTCACCTGAAAGGCCAGACGTTGAACCTGCTCCCCCAATCGCAGCGCGGGTGGGACCTCTGGTGAGGGGCGATCCAGCGTCAGCAAGCCCATTTTTTCCATTGCCAGCATCAGACTCTTCGCAATTTGCGGGGTCAGTTCCAGGCGTTCAATCACAACATCCGCCCGGATGCCAGGGTTATCATGAACCAACTGAAGGATACGAATCTGCGACATATTCAGTTCTTCGTACCGGCTGATCGCCGGATTGATAACCAGGGTTTTACTCAGGTTCAGAAACGCATTTAAAAAACGTGACGCCAGTGCAAAAGAATCTGAGACTGACGGTTGGTTTGCCATCGATATTTTCTCCTCTAACAGCGCAGTTAGGCCATCCGACTCCCCTTCTCTGAGGAAAGGGGTAAAGCAGCCTTATTCAACCAATCCATAGCGCAGCGCCAAAACCGCCGCCTGGGTCCGGTCCGATACATCAAGTTTGCTAAAAATCGCGCTGACATAATTCCGCACCGTGCCATCCGACAGGTGCAGCGTCTGGGCGATTTCAGTATTCGAAACACCGCGCGCGATCAGTTGCAGAATTTCGCGTTCGCGCTCGCTTAAATCTTTGCCAAAGGTGGTTGAAGCGTGGCCGATGCTGTCCTGCGCGATATACCCAAACAACTTCCCCGCCACGCCGGGGTCCACGTGTGTCTTTCCGGCTACCGTGTCCTTAATCGCCGGGATCAGCTTGTTACGCGGCGTATCCTTCAGCATATACCCCGCCGCCCCACTCCGAATCGCGTCGAAGACCCATTCATCCGCGTCATACGTCGTCAGCACCAGCACGCGCGTCTGCGGTAGCTGCTCGCGGATCAATTGAGTCGCCTGGATGCCATTCATCACCGGCATTTTTAAATCCATCAGCACGAGGTCGGGCTTCGTTTTATGCGCCAGTTCCACCGCTTGCGCGCCATCCTGCGCCAGCCCAACCACTTCGATCTCCGGGTCGGTGCTCAGAATCGCTTCCAGCCCGTCACACACAATCGCCTGATCGTCACAGATCAACACCCGAATCATGGTTATTCCCCTACTTCAACTGCTAAAACCACTATCGTCCCCTGCCCCGGCTGGCTTTCCACGTTCAGCCGCCCCCCGATCATATCCGCCCGTTCCCGCATCCCTTGAATCCCAAACCGCGCCGCCGACAGTTGTTCCGGCGCAAACCCCAGCCCATCATCCGAAATGGTCAGCGTCAGGTATGGACTCTGCCGGATCAGTTGGACTGTCAAATGCGCGGCATTCGCATGGTTCACCACGTTCGCCAGCGCTTCCTGGGCAATCCGGTAGACGCACTGCTCCACATCAGGACTCAACCCGCCAAGCCATTTGTCGATATGCAAATCGAGCGTCACCCCGGATCGTGCCGCCGTTGACTCGGCCAGTTGTTTCAGCGCCAGCCCCAACCCCAAATCTTCCAGCGGGGTCGCGCGCAAATTTTGCAGCACGCGCCGCGTTTCGGTGAGTCCGGATCGCGTGGTTTCAATCGAACGTTGCAGCCGCACCTGCGCCTGTTCCGGTTTGACTTTCCACAGCGCATCCACCGCCTCAAGCTGCACGGCCAGCGCGCTGAGCGTATGCGCCAGTGTATCGTGTAATTCGCGCGCCAGCCGGTTTCGTTCGCGTGTCACCGCCAGTTGTTCGAGGGTCGCCGCGTGATGCGCGAGTTGGGTATTTGCCAGTTTCAGGTCATCGCGCTGTTTGCGCTGCGCCGTCATCAACCGCGCGACCAGCCACCCCACCACAATAAATGTGATCATTCGAGCGGCAATCGATCCCGTAACCAGTGGCGATTCAAATTCACCGGCATAGTCAGTCTGATGGATCACCACCACGTTCAACACCGTGATCCCGGTGCTGAACACCAGCACATGCCAAAACCGGTACTGCCAGCCAATCAGCACGGCAGGCAGCAGCAGTACAATCATGCTCCCCCAGATTTGCAGGGCCAGGAATGATTCAGCGGGCAGTTGACGGGTGCCGACAACGTCCAGTGTCTCCCACAGCACCCAAAACGGGCCAACCCCCGCATAGATCAGCGCCAGCGGCAAGATAATCCATTCATGTCTGCTGCGCACCAGCGGCACCAGCAGCAGCACCATGAGGATCAACGGGTCCAATAGTTCCGCCAGCCGGAGACTGCTATCCGGCGCGGCGAGACGGGCCACCGTAAAAATGACCGAAAAAAACAGGCGCAGCCCGGTGAACAACCGGAACACCGAAAATAGCCCAGGTTCAATCGCTCTCATGCTTCGATCTTACCCATTCTCGCGCCCCTTTAACATAGTCCGCTGTCACCTGACCATATGACACGGGTCATGAGTTCGTGATCTGATTAATGACACGCCGCCCACCGGATCATGACGCGGGTGACTGCGTAAACCCGTGCTTTTGGACTACAGTCAAAGTTATGTATTCACAACAACCAGCCAAAGGAATAGCTATGAGCGGTCCTTTCGTTACAACCCAGGGCCTCGTGAAACATTACAAAACGCCTACCGGGGCGCTTGAGGTGCTGCGGGGAGTTAATGTCGAAATCCACCCAGGCGATTTCGTTGCTATCGTCGGGCCTTCCGGCGCGGGCAAAACCACCTTTTTGAATATGATCACAGGCGTTGATACGCCCACCAGCGGCACAGTCGTTGTGGGCGATCAATCGCTGACCTCGACCCCCTCGGCCAAATTAACAAAATGGCGTGCGCGCCATGTGGGCATTGTCTTTCAGTTTTTCCAGCTCCTGCCCACGATTTCGGTGGTCGAAAATGTCATGTTCCCCATGGATTACGCCAATGTTCACCAGCCTCGTGAGCGGCGCGATTATGCCCTCAGCCTGTTGGCCCGCCTCGGCATCGAAGATCAGGCCAACAAACGCCCCGATATGCTCTCCGGCGGCCAGCAGCAGCGCGCCGCCATCGCCCGCGCCCTCGCCAACACCCCGCCCCTGATCATCGGCGACGAACCTACCGCCAACCTGGACCGCATGAGCACCGAAAACGTCTTTAACGTTTTTCAGGACCTCGCCAACCAGGGATCCGCCGTCATCATCACCACCTATGACCGCGACATCGTTGCCAACATCCCGGTAGTTTACGAGCTTGAAGACGGCCTGCTGCGTGAAGTCAAAAACGGCAGACGGTTACTGGTTTAATCAGACGAGGACACTCATGAATCGATCAACGTGGCGTAAAATCTGGGGCGACCTGTGGACCCGCAAGGGCCGCACCCTGTTAGTTTCCATCAGTATTTTTATCGGCGTGGTGGGTGTTGTCACCCTGATCACGGCGGGCGATCTGCTGGTCAAGCAATTGCAGGAAGATGTCAAAGCCGACAATCTGCCTATGCTGCAAATTTACATGATGATCCCGCCCGATAAGGGCGATGTGGAGCTGGACAACCAGGCCTATCTGGATGATCTGCAAGCCGCCTTCCCGTCGATCACGGAAATTGAAGGCGAGGCGAACAATCCGTTTTACTGGAAATTCCAGGACGAAAACCGCTTCCACGAAGCCCGGCTGTTCTCCTATACCACCCCCTTAACCGACAAAACCCTGGAACCGATGCGGCTGGTCGAGGGTGACTATCCGCAGCCGGGCCACAACCAGATCGCGGTGGAGCAGCGCATGGCCGAAGACTTCGAATTGGAAGTCGGCGACCAGATCGATCTCCGCATGTTGGGCCTGGATGAATTCCCCACCCAAACCTGGACCGTTTCCGCGATTGTCTTCCACGCCTACAACGACGCCAGCAAGCAGGCGATGTATGTCCCCTTCGAGGAAACAACCGCCATCTCCGGTATCCCCGGCCTCAATATTTTAAACTTACGGTTTACCGACTATCCAACCGCCCAAGCCTCGCAGCAAGCAGTCCAGGCGCACATCACCCAATCGACTCCGTATGCCGCCGTTTTTGTGATGTCCGAAGACCCGGCCAAGAATCAGTCGATTGAAAGCACCGAAGATTTCCGCACCATTTTGTCTGTGCTGGCGATTGTAGCCATGCTCGTCTGCGGCTTCCTCGTCCTGAATGTGATCAGCAACTTGGTCAGCGAACAGCGGCGGCAGATCGGCGTGATGAAATCGCTGGGGACCACCCGCGTTGAAACCTTCCTGATCTACGGTGGCATCGCGGCCTCCTACGGCATCATCGGCATGATTCCCGGTGTGCTGGTCGGCATCCCGCTCGGCTATGCGATGGCGACGATTGTCGGTGATTTTGCCAACACGCTCATCGACTCCTTTGCCGTTTCGCCCATTGCGATTATTTTGGGGGCCTCGCTGGGTCTGGCGGTTCCAATTATTTCAGCCTTTGTTCCCGTCTACTTCGGGACGCGTGTCTCCATCCTGGAAGCCATGACCGATCTGGGCATCGGCGGCAGCTACCGGATCGGCTTTCTCAGCCGTGTGGTGAAATCACTGCCCGTCCCGCTCAATATCAAGCAGTCGCTCAACAACCTGTTACAGAAAAAAGCGCGGCTGGCCCTCACCGTCATCACCCTGACTCTGGCCCTCACCGCGTTTATGGGCGTTTCGGCGGTTTTCGTGCGCATCAATGAGGTCTTACAGGACATTCTCGATCAGTTCGAGTTCCAGGCCGTTTTCCAGACCACCCAAAGCCAGCCCCTGGAGACTATCGAACCGCTCATCATGAATAACGTGGATGGTGTCAAGGAAGTTTATCCCGGTTCAGCGTCCATCGTGCAGTTGGAGGGCTACGTTTCGGCGCAAAATGAATCCAATCAGGTGATCGTGGATGGCGTGGTCACGGATCGCGGTTTTGAAGAAGGTGACTTTACGAAGGGGCGTGGCTGGCTGGACGATCCCGAACGCGACGGCGTGGTGCTGACCAACGACATCACCAACCAGATTCATAAAACCGTCGGTGATACTGTCACCCTCACCGCCAACGGCGAAGATCGGGACTTTGAGATCATCGGCATCATGAACTACCCCTTCCCCATCGCCTTCATGCGCTGGCAGGACTTAGCCGAGTTCACCGGCTTTACGCTGGACGGGCAGCCGGTTCCCAACGCCTTCTATGTGCTGGCCGAGCAGTCCGATCCCACCGCCCGCGACATGGACAAGCTGATCGAACGCATCAATGATAAGCTGGTCGAGAACGGTATCACCGCGTCCTTTACCAACATGATCGAAATCTCCGATATGGCGTCCAACGCCATCCTGAGTATCGGCATTGTCCTCAACGTCGCGTCCGGCATCATGGCCGCCGTCGGGGCCATCGGCCTGATCACCACGCTCTCGATTGCGGTCTTTGAACGCCAGAAAGAGATCGGCGTGATGCGCTCCGTCGGGGCCAAGTCGCCCACCATCATCATGCAGTTCCTGGTCGAAGGTATCCTCGTCGGTGTGCTGGCCTGGCTGCTCGCTGCCCCGTTGAGTGTGCTGCTGGCCTGGTTCCTGACCGAGATTTTGCCCTTTGGCGATTTTATCGAGTTTG
>DATAMF010000296.1:0-2249 GCA_036260665.1 Aggregatilineaceae bacterium
ACCCCGTCCACATACAATTCTACATACCATGCGCCCGTGATCCAGTTTGCGCCGAGATATTCATAATCCAGGCCGATCAGGTAGCGCACGGTATCGCTCACTTCGGCTGTCCCGCCATCATAGATTTGACCGTCCGGCGCGCAGAACATCGCCGAGACATAGGTCGGATCGCCGGGTGTGTGTACGGCAAATACAACATTGATGTCGTCATCGATCAGAAAATCCCCCGTAGCCGTGACTTCACTGGGGGTGAATCCGTCCCCGGATGCGGTATAGGCTTGAGCCAGCAGCTCCGTTTCCTGGGTTCCGGTCAGCACGTTGTCCCCGGATCGGCACGCATTGGCGGAGACATCGGGCGCACCAGCCCCTTCTGCCGCGCCTGCTCCTTCACCACTGGCCGTGCTCAGCGTCGCGGTCAGCGTATAATCGCCGCTGGTATCGTCCACCTGATCCGCGTAGCGCTTGACCTGCACACTCAGCACTTCATCCGCTGGCGCGCGGAAGCTCAAGCGCAACTGCTCCACCGGATCGCCTGTTTCGGCCTGCGCGATCATATTTTGCTGCTCGTCCAGCACTACAATTTGCGGGGCGACACTGCCGCCAGTCTGCGTCCATTCCAGCCGGACCTGATCCCCGGCGCTCACGGCGAGCGTATAACTCACCGCTTCCGCGCCGCTGGCTAAGGTGCCGCTGACGGGCTGATCCGGCAGAAGTTCGGTATTGGCCGGGTTTTCGGTTGGCTCGCCCGGCAAAACTTCCCCGGTGAATCCGCCGCTGCCCGGTGTGGGCGTGGGCGTCGGTGCGGCTGAACCACCCGCATCCCCGAACAGCCCTTCAGTCAGACTCGGCACTGTCGGCGTTGCGGCTCCCGTGCCGGAGGGCGCGTTCATTTCGCCTTCTTCCGCGGTGGGCTGCGGTCCGGTGAGCGTCAGCATATACGCGCCGGTGGTTGGGCGCATCCGTTCATGCACCAGGCGGCAGGCCGCTATGGTATACTGGCCGGATTGGGGGAGCGTAAATTCCAGCAATGGATCGGTGCTTCCGCTGGGGCGATCATCGTTTGTGGCGAGTGCTTCGGTGGTATTATTCGGATCATAGAGCCACAACACGCCGTCCAGATCGCCGGAGGTGCGGGTCATGTCGAGGGTAATGGCATCGCCGGTTAGGCCCTCAAACCCATAATACTCGCAGGCGGTATCTTCTGTAATTTCCCCTGGTAGCGAATCGCCGTAACGCATAGGGGTGCTGTCCTGCTGAGGGGGAGCAGCGTGGGCGGCAGTGAATGGAATCAGCAGCAGCAGGATCAAAATGAGGAATTGGGCTTTAATCACACCGTTCAGCCTCCTGTGGTTGATGCTTCACGCCCTCAGTATGGTCTTATAACGTGACTGAAGCGTGACCAGTTCCAGTATAACGTTTTTCTGAAGGATCGAATATGAACATCCACACTTTATCGGGGACGCGCCTGGGGCAGTATCAACTCTACGAATTGATCGGGGTCGGGGGCATGGCTGCCGTTTACCGGGCCTACCACCCCGCTCTGAACCGGTTTGTGGCGATCAAAGTTCTGTCGCCGTCGCTGGCCCAGGATCCACAGTACATTGAACGGTTTGACCGCGAAGCCCGGATCGCCGGGACGCTGGAGCATCGTTACATTGTGCCCATCTATGATTATGGCGTGCAGGACGGAATCAGTTATGTGGTGATGCGCCTGCTCACCGGCGGAACGCTGGCCCAACGCACGCGCCAGTCCGCTTTGCCGCTGGATCAAGTCATGACGCTGCTCGATCAACTGGCCGGGGCGCTCGATTTTGCGCACAGCCGGGGCATCATTCACCGCGACATCAAACCCAGCAATATCATGTTTGATGACGAGGGCAATGCCTACATTACCGATCTGGGCATTGCCAAGCTGATGGAAGGCACCACGTCCTTTACCTCGACGGGGCAGGTGATGGGCACGCCGCTCTACATGGCTCCCGAACAATGGCGCGCCGAGCCGCTCACGCCCGCCGCCGATCAATACGCCCTCGCCGTGATGGTGTATGGACTGGTCGCCGGACATCCACCGTTTGAAGCGCCCACGCCGCACGCCCTCATGTATTTTCACCTGAACCAGATGCCGCCGCGCGTGGATCGTCCCGGCGTGCCCGACGCGGTGTCGCAGGTGCTGGCCCGCGCGCTGGCGAAACGTCCCCAGGATCGTTTTCCGACGGTGACGCAGTTTGCCCAGGCGTTTGCCGCTGCCA
>DATAMF010000297.1:0-2263 GCA_036260665.1 Aggregatilineaceae bacterium
TGCGAGATGCGCCAGACCTGCGGCGAAGCCCATATGAAGACGATTTTGGCGACAGGGGAGTTGGGTCCGCTGTGGCATGTCGCGATGGCGAGTAAGGTCTGTATGATGGCGGGGGCGGATTTTATCAAAACCTCGACGGGCAAAGAATCCGTGAACGCCACCCTTGAAGTTGGGTTGGTGATGACCCGCATGATTCGTGATTACTACGAACGCACCGGGTATAAGGTGGGATTCAAACCTGCGGGTGGGGTCAGCAAGGCGAAACAGGCGCTGGAATGGCTGGCACTGATAAAAGACGAGTTGGGCGATGATTGGCTGTCGCCGCAGTTGTTCCGTATCGGGGCCAGCAGTCTGTTGGCTGACATCGAACGCCAGTTGTCGCACCATGTCACCGGACATTATGCCGCGCGGCATCATATGCCAGTGGGGTAAAGGATCTCTAAAAAACGCAATTTTAGTGAGGAGTACCTTACTGTGAACGTAGCCGAAATCCTCAAAACAATGGACTACGGTCCCGCGCCGGAGTCCCCATCGGTGGCGAATGCGTGGTTGGACAGCCATCAGCGCCAGTTTGATCTGTTCATCGATAACCAGTGGCACAAAACGGAGTCCTATCTCGATGTGCGCAACCCCGCCACGGGGCAGGATCTGGCGAAGGTGGCGAATGCGACTGCCGACGATGTCGATCAGGCCGTTCAGGCGGCACGGCGCGCGTTTGGAACCTGGAGCCAAACGACCGGACATGTCCGCGCCCGCTATCTGTATGCAGTTGCACGGGCGCTGCAAAAACACGCGCGGTTATTTGCCGTGCTGGAATCGATGGACAACGGCAAATCGATCCGCGAATCACGCGATCTCGATATCCCGCTGGTGATTCGCCATTTTTACTATCACGCTGGCTGGGCGCAGTTGATGGAATCCGAGCTGGCAGGGTATCAGCCTGTGGGCGTGGTGGGGCAAATCATCCCCTGGAATTTCCCGCTGCTGATGCTGGCCTGGAAAATTGCGCCTGCATTGGCGATGGGGAACACCGTCGTGCTCAAACCTGCGCCGTATACACCGCTGACCGCGCTGTTGTTCGCGGAGATTGTCGCCGGAGCAGGCTTGCCCCCTGGCGTGGTCAATATTGTCACAGGGGGAGATGAAGCGGGCGTGGCGGTGGTGGCGCATCCCGATATCGATAAAATCGCCTTCACCGGATCGACATCTGTGGGGCGGATCATCCGGCAGGCGACCGCTGGAACAGGTAAACGGCTCTCGCTCGAATTGGGCGGCAAGTCGCCGTTTCTGGTGTTTGACGATGCCGATCAGGATGCCGCCGTTGAAGGGCTGGTCGATGCGATCTGGTTTAACCAGGGACAGGTATGCTGCGCCGGGTCGCTCTTGCTGGTGCAGGAAAATATCGCGGAGCGCTTTTTAGACAAGGTGCGCCGCCGCATGTCAAACCTGCGCACCGGAGATTCGCTCGATAAGGCGATTGATCTGGGGGCGGTGGTCGATCCGATCCAGTACGAAACAATTGATCGTTGGGTCAAAACCGGGATTCAGGAAGGTGCGGCGATCTTCCAACCCGAAACGCCCATGCCCACGGCGGGCTGTTTTTATCCACCGACATTGCTGACCAACGTCTCCCCCGCGTCGACGGTTGCGCAGCAAGAGATTTTTGGCCCTGTGTTAGTTGCCATGACGTTTCGCACGCCGGAAGAAGCGATCCAACTCGCGAACAATACACGTTATGGGTTGGCGGCGAGCATCTGGAGCGAGAATATCAATCTCGCGCTGGAAGCGGCCCACCGAGTCAAAGCCGGGAGCGTGTGGGTTAATTCGACCAATCTGTTCGATGCGGCATCAGGATTCGGAGGCTATCGCGAAAGCGGCTACGGGCGTGAAGGTGGTAAAGAGGGCCTGATGGAATATGTGCGCCCGATCTGGCAGGCGCGGCCCCGGCCTAAGATCAAAAAGCTGGATGAATCGAAGTGGGGCAAGGCGAAAGCGAGTTTCCCGTTAGGGTTGAATGGTTCCACAAATGGTTTCCCACGCCTGGATCGCACCACCAAAATGTATATCGGTGGCAAACAAAAGCGCCCCGATGGGGAGTATAGTATGCCCGTGCTTTCGCCCGATGGATACGAGATCGGGCAGGTGGGTGACGGCAACCGCAAGGATATCCGCGATGCAGTGGAAGCGGCCCACGCCGCGAAAGGCTGGGCGGATCGATCTCCGCATCAGCGCGCCCAGATTTTGTATTATATCGCTGAGAATC
>DATAMF010000298.1:0-18223 GCA_036260665.1 Aggregatilineaceae bacterium
GGCTCAGATTGTCACCCGGCGGCATGGATTTGTCGCGGCGATGCGGGGCTTTCATGGACGGACACGTGGCGCACTCAGCCTTACCTGGGAAAAGGCTTACCGCGAACCGTTTGATCTGATGCCATCCGTGAGGCATGTCCCGTTTAATCACATCGAACGGCTGGAAGCGGCACTGGATGACACGATAGCTGCGGTTGTGCTGGAAGTCGTACAGGGCGAAGGCGGCGTGCATCCCGCGCAGGAGGGTTATCTACGCGCTGTGCAGGAACTCTGCCGGGCGACTGGATCGCTGCTCGTGCTGGACGAGGTCCAAACCGGGTTCGGACGCACAGGATACCTGTTTGCGCACGAATACGACGGTGTACAGCCCGATCTGATGTGCCTCGCCAAGAGCATCGCCGGAGGACTGCCGATGGGAGCGGTATTGATGGGCGAGCGGATCGAACCGCTGCCGCCCGCCTCACATGGCAGCACGTTTGGCGGAAATCCGCTGGCCTGTGCTGCGGGACTCGCCGTGTTGGACGTGCTTACCCACAGCGATCTGATCGCCAGCACGCGAGAACGCGGCGCAGCGGTACTGGATCATCTGCGCAGCCACCTACCGGATGTGATGGTGCGCGGGCGTGGGCTGATGATCGGAATCGAATTACGCGGCAAAGTCGCGCCTATCCTCAAAGAATTGCAAAGACGCGGCGTATTGGCGCTGCCCGCAGGCCGGACCGTGTTACGCCTGCTCCCCCCGCTGGTGATCTCGGATGATGATTTGTGGCAGGCGGTGTACACCGTCGAGGAGGTTCTGCGCCATGACTCTTGACCAGTTTTCGATTATTGAAAGTACACTGCGCGAAGGCGAACAGTTCAGCACCGCGACCTTTACGACTGCTCAAAAGCTGGAGATGGCCGGGCTGCTGGATGATTTTGGGATCGAAATGATCGAAATGACCTCCCCCTGCGCTTCGCCGCAAAGTGAAGCGGATATTCGCGCGGTGGTGGGGCTGGGACTGAAAACACGCATCCTCACGCATGTGCGCTGCAACCGCGACGACGTGCAGCGCGCGCTGGATACGGGGGTTCACGGCGTTGATATTGTGATCGGCACGTCGCCCCAGTTGATGCAGCACAGTCACGGCAAATCAATCGCGCAGATTGTGGACCTGGCGGCGGATGTGCTGACGTTTGCCCGCGAGCAGGCTCCCCACCTGATTCTGCGGTTTAGCACCGAAGATACCTTCCGCAGCCGGGAATCTGATCTACTGCGGGTGTATCTGACGGTGGCGGATATGGGGTTGGTGAACCGGCTGGGTGTCGCGGATACGGTTGGGGTAGCAATGCCACAGCAGGTGTATGCGATGGTCCAACAGTTGGTGAGGCTGACGGGGCTGGACGTGGAATTTCATGGGCATAACGACAGCGGGTGTGCGATTGCGAACGCCTGCGCCGCCCTCGAAGCCGGGGCAACCCATATCGATACGACGATTTTGGGCATTGGCGAACGGAATGGACTCACCGCGTTGGGCGGCCTGATCGCGCGGCTGTATACGCTCAACCGGGCATATGTCGCCAAGTATAATCTGACGCTGCTCAACCGGATTGACCGGTTTGTGGCGGACATCTGCGGGCTGGATATTCCGTTTAATAACTATATCACGGGGGCCAGCGCGTTTATTCACAAGGCCGGGATTCATGCGAAAGCTGTGCTGGCCGATCCATCAACCTATGAGATTCTGCGGCCAGAAGATTTCGGGTTGGAGCGGGAAGTGGCTATCGGCCACCGCCTGACCGGGTGGAATGCCGTCCGGCAGCGCGCGATCAAACTCGGATTGAGTCTGGACGATGCGACGGTGCGGGCGGTCACACAGGATGTTAAACGCCGAGCGGATGTCCAGCCGCTGTCCCTGCCCGAAGTCGATCAACTGCTGCGGGATGCGGCGGGGGACAATCTGAGCCATCTTCAGCGCGCCTTCGATGGCTTCGGTGCCGCTGTTGCACAAAAACAGGCGCGGCATCCGCGCGGCTTCACACAAGGCCGCCTGGTACTGCGCGCGAACCGGGTTATGAAACAGTTCCGGGCAGAGCATCAGATCGGCGGCCTGCTGCTGGATCGCGGTTAAGATGGCGGGATGAGCATGGCCCAGGTTCGCCGCACCTTGCCCCCCCACACAGTCAATATAGGATCGGCCTTCCGCATCCCACAGTCGCGCCCCCGCGCCGCGCACGATCTCCACCTCACGCTTCACATACACACCGCTGGTATGGGTCTGTTCAAGCAGCATAGCTTCCCTTGCCCTCCCGCACAATATGCGTTCCCGCGCCGTCCAGCGCCGCATCCAGCGGCGTATCGACCCGTGCATCAGCCAGAATCACCTGCGGCACGTTCGCCTGCTGCGCCGCCATGACCTTCTTTTTCATCCGTCCCTGTGCTAATGGCTCGTAACGCCTGATCTCGGCGAGTGAAAACTGTGTGACCAATGTTTCCGGTTTGCTCACATCATGCAGCAGCCCTGGCACATTACTGAGGATGATCAAAGTCTCCGCGCTCAGATCATGTGCCACCGCAGCAGCGACCAGATCGCCATCCACATTCAACCGCTCGAACTGCTCACCCAGCGCCAGCGGTGCGATCACGGGTGTCAGTCCGGCGTCCAGCGCCATCTTCAGCACCGGGGTGTTGATTCCGGTAATGCTGCCGGAATAATCATCGCGGATAATCACAGGCCGTCCGTCGCGTACCGCGCGAATCGCTTCTTTGCGCCGCGCCCTCACCACGCCTGGCCCCGCCAATCCCAGCGTTTGGACGCCCTGCGCCATCAATTCGGCGGTGAGCCGCTGGTTAACGCTGGCCGCCGCCGCGCTGTAAATGTCGATCATGTGGGCGTCGGTATAGCGGCTGGTGTGCCCGTTGGGACTGGTGATCATCTGCACCGCGTACCCCATCTGCTTCGCCATGTCGTTTACAGCGGCGCTGCATCCATGCACCAGCACCCACTGTTCGCCATCCAATACCCGTTGTGCCAGGTTGTGCAGGGCGCGTGTGTGTTCGACTCCGGCCCCGCCGCCCAATTTGAGAATACGGATCATGGGTAAATTCCTCCGAAGTCTAATCCTGTCGTTTCAGGCCAATCACACATCAGATTCAGGCACTGCACCGCCGATCCGGCTGCGCCCTTGCCCAGGTTATCCAGCGCACAGATCAACGCCGCGCGCCCCGTCGCGGGATCGTACTCCCACCCGACATCAGCATAATTTGTCCCGGCCAACAGACGGGGTTCCGGGTGACGGTGCAGCCCGTTTTTGCCGTGGACAATGCGCACAAATGGCTCATGCTGAAAAGCGGCCCGGTAACAGGCCCACAGATCGCGTTCACTGAGTCCGGTCGGGAGGGTGGCATACACCGCCGCCGCCACACCGCGCACCATTTCGACGCTTGTCACGGCCATGCGGATTTCAAAATCACCACAGGCTGCGAAATTCTGCCGGACCTCGGCCTCATGCCGGTGTCCGACCAGCGCAAAGGGGCGCACGACGCCGCTGCGTGCTGGGTGGTGGCTGGCTTCCGTTGGGGAATTACCGCCCTCACTGCTGCCAACTTTGATGTCCGCGATCAGCGCTTGTGCAGGGGTGAGAAGTCCGCCTTTGATCACAGCCCACAGCGCCAGGGTGACAGCGGTGGCGTTACATCCAACCCCGCTGGCATAACACGCCCCGCGCAGAGCCTCACGGTACAATTCAGGCAGGCCGTAGACAAAACGCACCAACCATTCAGGCGCAGCGTGTTCGTGTCCGTAAGCCGTCGCATACTGTGCGGCATCACGCAGGCGAAAATCGGCGCTGAGATCAATGATGCGTTTCGCTAACGCGCTATAAGTTGTGATATGGGTTTGGGCTTCCCCATGCGGCAACGCCAGAAACAGTAGATCACAGGGCTGCAAAGCCTCGCGGCTGGTGAAACGAAGCTGCGTTCGCCCTCGCAGATGAGGGTGGACGTGATAGGCATAACTGCCAATAAATCGTTCGGATGTAATTTGGGTGACGGTCACACCCGGATGCGCCAGTAGGAGCCGTAACAACTCACCGCCTGCATAGCCTGACGCGCCTGCTATGCCTGCGGTCAACATGTAAGGGTCGCTGTTCATATGGGGACCTCAGTGTATTGGTAAACAAGGCGGGCGATACGTTCGGGAATATTGACTCCCGTTGTAGTGATGCTGTTCCGAAATTCCATCGTGTGGTTGACTTCATTCACCAGCAGGCCCCGGCGCGGATCCTCAAATAGATCAATCGCCAGAATCCCGCCCATACCGCCGCTGACCGCCAGGGCTGCGCGCTGGCACAGGTCGGCGATTTCCGGTGTCACCGGGCAGTTCGAGGCTTGCCCCCCGCGTGCCGTATTGG
This sequence comes from Aggregatilineaceae bacterium, assembly GCA_036260665.1. Taxonomy (GTDB): domain Bacteria; phylum Chloroflexota; class Anaerolineae; order Aggregatilineales; family Aggregatilineaceae; genus DATAMF01. The sequence goes on from DATAMF010000298.1 coordinate 4,393, forward strand.
TGATCCAGTGATTCGAGCGGCGGTAGATCGCGCAAATCGTTTCGGTGCCGACCACAAAGGCCCGAATATCGCGCTCCGGTTTTTCGACATATTCCTGGATGTAGTAGGTATGGTGTCCCACCCCGCCCAGCGTCTCTTTGTGTTCAATGACCGCCTCAGCCGCATCCCGATCATTGACCCGCGCCAGCAAACGCCCCCATGATCCGACGGGCGGCTTCAGCACAGCGGGATACCCGATGCGCTCAATCGCCGTCAATGCCGCGTCAGGACCAAGTGCGATCTCGGTTTGTGGCTGTGGCACACCCGCCGCCGCCAGTGCCAGGGTCGTGCGGATTTTGTCCGCGCAGATGCTGGCCGTGTCATACGAATTGATCACGCGGATTCCTGCCGCTTCCAACAGCAGGGAAGCAACCAACCCGGCGCTGGTGCTGATACTGCGCTCCAAAACGACATCCACATCAGGCGCATAATCGCCTACCCGTGCCGCGATCTCGCGCTCGTCCAACCGGACAACGGGAATCCCCAGGTCTTGAAAAGCCTCAAATAACAGCTTTTCCTCCACCCGAATCCGGCTGCATAAAATTCCTATCTTGCCTGTCTTCTCTGGCTTTCCAATTTTCATTCGCCCCAATCCTCCATTTCTATCGGCGCGGGTTCGAGCGCCAACGGTTCCACGCTCACCACTTCCAGTTCCGCCCCACAGTCGCTGCAAGCGAGAATTTCCCCTTGCATCACGTCGGCAGGAACGTCCAGAACAGCGCCACACTCACTACACTCTGCTTGTGCCATGACTTCCTTCTCCTTATTGACTCAGATAGACAAATAAAAAGCGCCTCTAGCGGCAATTTTGCTCCGCAGAGACGCTCATCCAACCACAAGAACGCCAACGGGCTAATTGCCGGGAGGCGGGATGCGCTTCTTGCTCTTTTTGTTGGCGTCAAATACGTTGATCATGGTTCATGTTTCCTGAATAGGACTACATGCAAAATACTCCCCATTCGATCATGGGTCAATGTGAGAAATAGACAAACGAAAAACGCCGACCAACAGTTTTTACCGGCATTTTTACTGTGCAAACTATCCAAAAACAAGCGAGCTAGACGTCCCAATCTCCAGCAGCATACCCAAGCGCGAACGCCAAAGGTCCAACATGCACGCCCAATACGGGGGTGCTGTATGCGCTTTCTAAGAACACACAGTCAAACCGTTCTTTGAGCTTATCCATCAACCGCGCGACCAGATTAGGTGTATCGCCCAAACCATAAAAAGCCATTGCCCGCAGTTTGCTGCCCGCCGGAACATTTTTGCTAACCAGATCGGCAAAACCATCAACTGCCTTCACAAGGCTGCGCACGCGTCCCGCCGTGATATAAGTCCCCAATGTATCCCCCGCTTTGCTAACGGTAACAATAGGTTTGACCTTGAGCACTTGGGCGACATGATACTGCACCTGCCCAATCCGTCCGCCTTTAAGCAGAAATGACAGATCATCGAGGGTGAACAGCAGATGACTCGCTGTTCGAGCGCGTTCGAGCATCGGCATAATCTCTTCAACCGAATGCCCGGCGTCCGCCGCCCGTGCCGCAGCGAGCACTTGCAGCCCCAATCCCCCCGAAATAGTCTGGCTGTCCCAAATGGTAATCATCTGGTCGGGCAGTTGCTGAGCGGCCTGCCGCGCCGCGTTGATCGTCCCACTTAATCCTTCGCTGATGTGAATCGAGAGAATTGGACGATCAGCCACTGCTTCGTATATCTGCTTAAAATCCGCGACGGTAGGCTGTGACGAAGAGGGGTGGACATCGCCCACCTGGAGCCGCTGCGCGAATTGTTCAAGATTCATATCGACGCCGCTTTGATACGTCTCTTGCCCAAACTGGATACGCAAAGGAAGTGCGCGAATACCATAGCGGGCAAACAGGTCGGGCGGCAGATCACACGTCGAGTCAGTCACAATGATAGGCGCGCTCTTCATCATTTTCTTTCCTTTTTAAGGTGGTATGGGTCGAATGTTTGTTTGTTAAAACCCATGCTAGCCGCTTCAGTTACTGGTGGCATCCTATGGTAATCGTATGGGTAATGTCAGGTGATAGGCAGAATTTCGCAGATTGTGTCTTATCAGGAATCTTGTAGGCTCATAAGTATGCGTTTGGCATGCAACCATAAAGAGGCTCGTTGATGAAAATTCTATCTGTACTCTTAATTGCACTTGTATTGCTGGCAGGCTACCAACCGGCGAGCGCACAATCTGGGGAGTCGTGGCGCGTGACGGTATTTGATCGCATCGAAGGCAGGCTGTACGTGCTCACCTCATCTGGCATTCAAAGCGGCCCCGCAATCTCACTGCCGGATGGATTCAGAATTTGGGATGCGCGTCTATCTCCCGATGAACATTATTTCGTCTTTAAGAATGAAACCGACGGTCAGGTATGGGTTGCCGATTTAACGGCGGGAACTTGCTGTCTAGAGCTTGCTGCCGCGTTATCTCCCGCGTACCTCAGCCCGATCAGTCCCGACAGCACTCAGATAGCCGTCTCCATGATCAATGCCCCCACGACCGTTTTCGATCTCGCTACCGGTCAACCTGTAGCGACGATCCCCGTTAACACGGCGCAGTTTGGCGAATGGCTCGCCGATGGCCTGCGTCTCGCGGCGAGTTCGTGGGGCGGTGAGCGCTGGGGTGAGTTGGAAGGGTTCTATCAGATTTGGAACCCGGTATCGAACACCCTGTCCGAACCGGTGGAACCCTTTAATCTCCAGATGAAAAAGTTGCCCGCAACGGGGGAATTGCTCATAGATGCGGCGGTTCCAGCTTATCCCCTCAGCGGTTTCCCCTCAGCTTACACACCGGCAAGTAATGTGATCAAATACGATGCCTCACGCACCGCCCCAGAGGAGCGCGTAGTCTATTTTAATCCGAATTACGTTAATATTTCTGCGGTGAATTGGGTTGCGGATGGACAGGCGTTTCTGGTCGAAACGTCGGGCGCAGCGCGCAGCAGCGCCGAGAACATCCTCGCTTTTTCGCCTGATGGCGAAGACGCGCTGGTGTTTCGTGATGGTCATCAGATGCCCGTAACCATGCCAGGATACAGCGTGTTTACGGGAACACCGGATGGGTGGATTGTTTTCTCATGGGAAACCGGTACTGCGGTTGTCGTCCAACTGCTGCCGGGCGACCAGTTGAATACCATCCCACTGGATGTCAGCCAGAGTATGAACTGGATACTTCTCGGCAGTAACTTTCAACTTGGAGGTTCGGTCAGCGTTTCACCGTTCGCCCTCGTTACTCCGCCTGCGTTCACGACCTGCCCCGGTTTTCTGCCCTCGCGTGTGTGGCCGGGAACCTATGCCCTCACGGCTGAGGCAAGTAATCTGTATTCAACACCGAGTCTTCAGGCAACCCCGATTACAAATCTTCCCGCCGATGAGATGTTCGCTGTCATCTCCGGGCCAGAATGCGCCGAAAATACGGCTTGGTGGCAGGTCGAATATAGGGGGACGCAGGGCTGGCTCTCTGAAGGTCAGGATAGTACCTATTGGCTCCAGCCAATTGGGTAGCGGTAAAATTGTTCCCTGCTCCTCGTAGGTGACGCTGCTTGCCGCGCCCGCTTTTTTGCGGGAAGGGGCGGAGGTAGGGTTTTTCTTGATTGAGAGGTGAACACCGTGATCTTGATGCCAATAAGCGGTGTTCCCTGCCCCTCGCTTACAAAGGCTCTAGCAAAGTCGCGGCAGCAGCGATCTCTGGTATCGCCCCAATCAAGCCCACCAGATCGCCCTGAAGAAGTTCCATGTCGGACTTTGGATTAGGGATAAGGGTATGTTCGCGAATCACCGCAATAATAGAAGCGCCTGTGCGCGCTCGGATGTCCGCCTCTGCCAGGCTTTTCCCCACGATCGGGCTGTTTTCGGCCATGGAATGCCAGACAATTTCCACTCCTCGTACGGCGGCGACAAGCTGATCCAAAACGGGGTGAGGTTGATCTTCTGCAAAATTTGCCCGATAAGCATCCTGCCGCACCGTATCCACATAGGTCTGAATCTGCCCCATCGGATACCCTAGAGTAAGCAGGGTATGACGCACAATTTCCAGTCCGCCTTCCAGTTCAGGATGAATCACATGCCGTGCGCCGTACGCCGCCAGCCGTTCAACGCCTGCCGCCGTGCCTGCCCGCGCAATAATGGGGAGATCGGGCGCGAGATCGTGGGCTGCGGCGACAATCAGTTCAGCGGTCACTTCATCTGGAACGGTCACGACGAGCGCGCACGCATGCTCTAATCCCACATGGCGTAGAATCTCAGAATTAGCGGCATCACCGAACAGGGTTTGAATACCCTCTTGCTGCATTTCGGCAGCATAAGCGGCATCCCGCTCCACGATCAAATACGGCGCTCGGAGTTGGTGCAGCACCCGCCCGATATGTTTTCCCACGCTCCCATAACCCACAATCACCACATGATCAGCCATTTCTTTGCTGAGTAATTCAGGGGTTGGTCCGCCCCGTTCCATTCGCCGCCAAACAATGGGGAGGCGTTGGAGTGTACGCTCAACCAGCGGGATGGCCCGGTACATGAAGGGATTGATGATGATGGACAGCAGCGAGGCCGCCAATATCACGCCATACTGATCTTGAGTCAGTAGATCGAGCGAAACGCCCGTTTGCCCCACAATGAACGAAAATTCACCGATCTGGCTTAGCCCGGCGGCCACGACCAGCAGGGTGTGTGCCGATGCAGGCAGAACAAATCCAAGCAGCAGGGTGAGCACGCTCTTTCCCAGCACAATCAACGTGGTGAGCGTGAGCACTTCCCAGATCGAATCCCAGACCACCGCTGGATCGACCAGCATGCCCACGGAGACAAAAAACAGAACCGCAAAAATGTCTCGAAAAGGAACCAGTTCCGCCCCGACTTGATGGTTGACATCCGATTCGCCAATCACGACCCCGGCTAAAAATGCAGCCAGCGCCAATGAGACATCGAAGAGTTCAGCCGAGGCAAAAGCCGTACCGAGCGCCGCCGTAACAACTGCTAGGATAAACAACTCGCGCGAACGGGTGTGCGCGATTCGAGTGAGTAGCCAGGGCATCAGGCGCGCCCCGACAAACAACATCAGGACGACGAATAGCCCGGTTTTGAGCAGAACCAGCCCAAATGACTCCAGGATGTTATCGCTGTCGCCCACCAGGGCTGGCAGCAAAACCAGTATCGCAACGGTAGCAATATCCTCAAAAACCAGCCATCCTACCGCCACTTTCCCATGCGCCGTATTCAACAATCCGTTATCAGCTAAACCTCGCAGCAGCACAACAGTGCTGGCGACGGCAATCGCTAACCCTAATACAAGTCCGGCCTCGCTTGACCAACCCCACAACTGGGTCAGCAAAAATCCGCATGCCGCCGCGATAATCGTTTGCAGTGCCGCACCAGGAATCGCAATGCGCCGAACGTCCCACAGATCGCGCAGTGAAAAATGCAGCCCGACTCCAAACAGCATGAAGATAACACCCATTTCAGCCAATTGGCTGATAGCATCAATGTCACCCACAAAACCAGGCGTTGAGGGGCCAATCACCAGCCCTGCCAGCAGATAGCCCACCAGCGGCGGAAGACCGAGTTTCCTGACTGCATAACCACCGATGAACGCAGTCAGCACGGCCATTGTTATAGTCGCAAACAAGGTCAGGTCATGCTCCATCAATTCTCTCCTCTTGAACCGTTATATAAGATTACCGCAGTTATCGCTATTCTGGTAATACTTTCACTATTCACCATCCAAATTAGTCATCCAAGTTCACCATCGAAATACTATAAATTTCAGAACGTCTGTGCTATCCTGTAACTACGGCTTCATGTGGTAGTCGGCTTGCTCTTTACCAACACAACTAAACGCCTAATGAACTGCTTCAAGGGGGGGGTAGAAAATTGACCAAGTTTTACAAAACCCCCACTTTGTCAAACTTCCCAGGTTCAAAACGCCAAAAGTGGGGGGGGGGGATCACTCAGAAGTTCGACAAACGTGTCGCCAGATGTGATCCAACACAGGCAAAGGGCAGGCCATGACCCGCCTGCCCTCGCCTTGAATTAGGGTTCTAACGTCGCGTGCCCCCACAAGCGTGGCGTGCCTTGGATAGAATCCCAGGCGCTCCATGCCGTGCGTGCTTCGTTACAGTTTTCACCAATGGCGGCATCAGCTTTGTCGCAGTCATACAGCAGGACATCGAAACCGAAGTTTTGTCCCGCCTCGATGGTGCCCGGCACGGCATTCCACGGAATAGCGACTTCAAGCACGTAGCCCGTGTCGGTGCGCGCCGAAGCGACCTTCATATCCGGTGCGGTTTCGCCGATAACGCCCTGATTAGCATCAGCGTCGCGTTCGGCCTGCACATTTCCTTCGGTGTCGAATGGGAAGATGCCCGTCTTGAAAGTCGTCATCGAGTTTTCACTGCCGCCCGCACCAAGCGGATCAACGGTAATTTCTACCGAATCGCTGCGCCAATGGCCCTTAATATCGTTCGGCGCAATATTAGAAACCACCGTATTGTCCGTAACATCCATGGCGATATACAGAAACTCGTCATCATAGGCGACCTTGAAGGTGCTGGTCAGGTCTGCCGCGTCATCCGCAGCCCCTTCCCACACCCGGTCGAAGGGAATCTCGTAGCTGGGCAGTGCATCGTATTCGCTCAGATCGCCATCAATCGTCGGCGCTGTCGTCAGTCGCGCCACCGTCAGCGACGGCACAACTTGCAGAACGCCCGCATCGTTAAGCTGATAGCCATCATAGGCCACATCGACCGTAATGTTAAACGTCGTCTGCGCCATATCAGCCGGAATAGTTGCCATGAAATCGACGGTTGTGGTTTCCCCGGCTGCTACGGTCACAGTTTGCTCAGCGGCATCCAAGGTGATGTCTGGGCTATCAACCGCGAGCGAAACAGTCACCTCATGATCAGCATCCGAACGGTTGGTCAGGATCACGGGCAGTGTGCCAGTTTCGCCCGCCCCAACGGCGATCTCGGCAGGAACCAGCCGGATCAGATGCTCGACATGATTGACTTTGGTCCACTCACGATAGATGCGCACTGCCTCAATCGGCTGTAACTCGACCGCTACAGGCGGCGTCACCTGGATCACAGTGCGTGAACTGGCAGTGCGTTGTAAGCCTTGTGTATCCGTCGCGATAAACCGTCCCACCAACTTCTGAAAATTAACCACGTCCGCATCATCGGGAACAGCGACCGTAAAGGTCGCGCTGGCGGACTCCCCAACCGCGACGTTAGCAGGTTCACTACTTCCGCTGACCGTCCAATTTTCGGGAGCCTCCAGACTCAAAGTCAAATCCGACAGGTCGGTATCGCTGAAGTTGCGGAACTCGACGCTAACCTCTAAATCGCTGCCTTGACTGGCATAGAATTGAGCAGGTCTAACTTCCATTTCGACTCCGGCTGGAGCCGAATCCACTCCCGTGAAAATGCCATCCAGCAGGCTGGTTTCCTGGGCTGGTGTCGGGAGCACACTCGCGGCTAAGGTGAAGGTTTCAGGTCCCAGTGACCAACTCGGAGCCGGAACAGTAAAGAAGGCATCAAACCCCTGGCTGCGATACAGTTGCAGCGCGCCAGCCACCAGATCAGCATAGGTTCGATATTGGCTGGGCGAATACTCGTTCGTTGGCACTTCGAGGCTGGTTTCCAATCCCTCAGCACCATATGCCAGAGCATAGTACAGTTTCTTGGGCTGCCACGGCTCAATAAATTCTTCCTCGATCTGCTCCGGGAAGGCCGTAGGATCACCAGCCAGGAAGAAGGCTTCGGTCGCTAGTTTGGCGATATACTGGTGATGTCCATGTCCGCGCGGCGATGGGTTCATGGTGATCACCACATCTGGACGTAAGACGCGATAGAAGCGCACGAGTTTACCCAGCGGATCTTCATGCCCCCACGCGATTTCGGTAGCGTTGGCGCTGGTTGTATACGCCCAGTCCAGTTCATCCAGCGGGTAAAGGTGGTAAATCCCCAGCGAACGCAGCGAGCTTCGCTCCTCAATATCACGAACGATCCCTAGCGATGGACCGAGTTCGCGTCCTACCGCATTTCCACCCCCTTCACCGCGTGTGGCAGTGATCACACCACCGACAGCGCCGCCATCCAGTACATAGCGTGTCATCGTCGCCAGTGCCGTCGATTCATCGTCTGGATGCGCACCCACAAAAAGAATATTCACTTTGGTTGCATCCATACTGGTGGGTTTGACAGGTTGGTCGTCTTGAGAAAACGCTTGCGTTGGGAGAAGCAGAGAAACGATCAGGACTACGAATGCATAAAGCTTGGGCTTCACAGCTAAATCATCCTTTCTGCTTAGAGAAATTTTTACGGGCTTTGCTAAGCAAGAATGAATTGCAGATCTCCTTTCCCTAATCAAGTGGGCCGAATTGGATTGCAGATGAATAGTAGCGCCTATGACACTGGAGTTTCAGATAAGATTCGCCTCCTATCATGATCTTTTCACAGAATCCGCCAGATGCCCATGAAAAGTACGAGGGTTGTAGGATTTTGGTGAGGATGATCGGTCAAAAAAGAGTGGGCAGTGAACCCACTCTAAAACATCTCAGGTCAATTCTATACTGCTGACAACATTAATTCCCCGCTCTTTGAGCCGTTCAAGTGCCACATCTGCGTTATCAAACCGGAAAATCAATACGGCTTTATCATCGCGGCCAAAGGTGAAGGCATACATATATTCGACGTTGAGTTTCGCATCATCAATCGTATTGAGAACTTCCGCCAGACCGCCTGGCTGATCCATAACTTCGAGCGCCAGAACTTCGGAACAGGTCGCCACAAATCCGGCTTCTTGCAAAACAAATTGAGCCTGCTCCCACTCCCGCAGGATGATCCGTACAATGCCAAATTCTTTGGTATCTGCCAGCGTCATCGTCCGAATATTGAGGTTGGCGTCAGCTAATGCCTTACATACAGCCTTCAATTGACCGGGTTTATTTTCCAAAAAGACGGAAAGTTGGTGCAGTTTCATCCCCAACACCTCCAGTTACATCTTGCGCTGATCAATAATTCGTTTGGCTTTACCTTCGCTGCGCTGAATAGTATGCGGTGCGACCAGCCGCACACTAACGCGTAGGTTCAGCGTCCCCTCGATAGCCTGACTTAATCGCTCATTCAGGCTTTCCAGTACACCAATTTTATCGCTGAATAATTCCGGCGTAACCTCAACCTGCACTTCCATTTCGTCCAGCCCTTTTTCGCGCGTCAGGATAATTTGGTAATGCGGTAGTGTGCCTTCGATCTGGAAAAGGGCGTTTTCAATTTGAGACGGAAAGACATTGATGCCTCTGATGATTATCATATCATCGGTTCGCCGCCCAATACGAGCCACACGTCGGATCGTCCGTCCACATGCACAGGGTTCGACGATCAGTCGCGTAATATCGCGTGTGCGGTAGCGGATCAGCGGCATGGCGCGTTTGCTCAGAGTTGTGAGAACAAGTTCGCCTTCTTCGCCATCCGGTAGTACTTTCCCCGTATCTGGATGGATAATCTCAGGATAGAAGTGATCTTCAAAAATGTGAAGGCCATGATGTTCGCAGCATTCAATACCAACCCCTGGCCCCGTGATCTCCGAAAGCCCATAAATATCGAATGCCTTTATCGGGCTGTTCTCCTGAATGTACAGCCGCATGGATTCGCTCCACGGCTCCGCGCCAAACACACCCACGCGCAGCGGAAGTTCCCACAAGTTCAACCCAATTTCTCCCGCCCGTTCAATTAAATGAATAAAATACGATGGTGTGCAGCAAATAGCCGTCGTTCCAAAATCTTTCATCAACATGAGCTGGCGATCCGCGTTGCCACCCGAAATGGGAATGACCGTTGCGCCGAGTGCTTCAGCTCCGTAATGAGCGCCCAATCCTCCCGTGAACAGGCCATACCCATACGCATTTTGCACAATGTCGCGCTGGTGCAGTCCACAGGCTGCAAAACTGCGCACCATAACGCTTGTCCAGACCGCTAAATCTTCCTGTGTATAGGCGACGACAATAGGCCGCCCTGTGGTTCCCGACGAAGCATGCAGGCGAACAATTTCCTGCATCGGACTGGCAAACAGTCCAAAAGGATAGGTATCACGCAGATCGAACTTGGTGGTAAACGGTAGACGGCTGATGTCTTTGAGAGATTGAATGTCCTGTGGTAGCACGCCACATTCATCCATTCGCTGGCGGACCAAATTGACATGATCATAAGCTCGCTGAACGGTAGCCTGAAGGCGTTGGAACTGGATTTGGTGAAGTTGTGGTAGCGGTAAGTAGTCGGGAGCGCTGGCCGGATGGAATTGCCCGGATGTATCCCCCCAAGATTCTGGCAGCATAATGGCTCTCCTGTTGGTTGATAAACACCAGGAGTATAACGATCTGGAGTCAGCCAGTCGTCGTCATTATTGCCAGATATTGCCGCGTTATTGGGGTTTCGTTACCCCCTTAACTTTGAGCACCACATGAATCTCTCACAATCAATTTGATGGGCAACACCATTGAAGCCGATTGCGGTGACGCTATATTCCGCTGCGAGAGCAGAAATTGGATCGCATATGCTCCCATGCGGCGTTTCGGAACATCGACAGTGGTCAGTGCTGGACGAATCATACCCGCGAGATCAATATTATCAATCGATGCAATTGCTACATCGTCCGGCACGCGCAGCCCTTGATCGTGCAGCGCCGCTATAGCAGCAATCCCAGCTTCATCATTTGCCGTAAAAATAGCCGTCGGAGGATGATCCCGCTGAAGCAGTTCAAGGGTTTGAGCATAGGCCGATTCGGTTGGCTCCACCTCGGACAGAATATGAATGAGGGTTTCATCGTAAGGGAGATTGTTTTCCAGCAGCGCCTGCTTATAACCATGTTTTCGCTGATCGTCGATAGCGAGAAACCCAATCCGCTGATGCCCCAGTTTAATTAAATGTTCGACTGCCATATAGGCTGCCGCCGCGCGATCAAAAATCACCGCGGGCAAATCCCAAATCGAATCTTCGAGGCAGATAATGTTATCAATGCGTTCGATCATTGCATCCAGAATTTCTGCATGCCCCGGTGTGTTAATCATCATCTTAGGCAGAAACAGAATGAGTGATGAAATCTCCTCAGGGTGGATGTTTTTGTTAAAAAAAACCGGGTCTTTGAGCGCATCAAAGAAGCAAAAAAAACGGATGTTTTGGTTGAATTGGTGTGCGCTGTCAAACAACCCCGCCAACACGAGATTATAGTAGGGTCGCTTCAGCATGTTGTAACTTTTGCCGCCCGTCACAATCCCAATCGTGTTGATCGCCGCAGCACTGCCTTGTTTCAGCCGCTGAGCGTGTTTGTTAGGCCGGTATCCAAGCTCCTGTATCGCATCCATCACGCGTTGGCGCGTTTCTTCCGATACTTTGCGCGGCCCATTATTCAACACATAAGACACGACAGAGCGCGAAACCCCTGCACGCTCAGCCACATCTTGCTGTGTCACCATGTCATCATATTTTTCCATCATGAATTCCTGTTAGGAGTCTGGCTCCTTAACAATCTGTAACATAATCGAAACCGGTGGAAGTTCATCCGTACACGCACTGACCATAATCTCTCCCACCTCGTGCCTCGCTCTCACGAAACAGGCTGCTTGTCCGCCGAGCAGAGGTAATGGATTCTCACCAATGAAATCAGCATCGCCCTCCAGCGTCAAGTGGATAATTCTCCATTGGTAGGGCAATACATTACCAAATTTATCCACTATCTGCACCCCGATTCGCGCCATATCCGCGCCGTCAGCATAAAGCTGAGAGGTGTTCGTAATCAAGCGCAGACCATAAGGAATATGATCGGCAGCAATTTTGTGCTCCGCGATCAGTTCTCCATTGTTATAACCGCGAACGGTCAAATCTAAGAATTCCATTCCCCATGGATTGAATGGTTCAGGCCACCGGATAACAAAAGGCGGATGTTCCAGGTGTGGATAATGATCTATATCGGGTTGGTAAAATCCTTGCGAAATATCCCCGATCAGAACTTCGATTGATTCACAATTGCTGAATACCACCAGAGGGTTGGTTCCCCCGCCAGATCGATCCCCCATCGTCCAATTCGTCGCTGCATAAAGGACAACCTCTTCAGCGGGTGATTTCTGGCTCCGATAAAAATACGCCGCCATTTTCGGCAGACGATAAATATCCATTACGCCATGATAGCAAATCCGATCCCCCGATCCAAATTCCTTGTGTGTATGATAATCAAATGCGCACCACCCAATCGCGCCGCTCACGTCCGGGTGTCCCATTTGGGCGCTATGCTTACGCGCATGTTTTAAAGCATGTTCCACCCGGCGTTCCTCATGATCCCACGTCTTGGTTGGAAACATATGACCCCCAAATTCAGTAATTAGATGGGGTCGGGCCAGCGGAGTTTGAATCCCTTCTGTGAAGTCATTCAAGGTGAACACATCTTCCAGAAAGTGACTTTCAATAAAATTGCGCACACCACCAGTTTGCCGAGAGAGATCAAGTTGATGTGCCAGGGCGTTTGTTTGAGCATACAGCTTGTCATCATCTGGCGACTCATTAATGCGCGTGCCCCACAAAATAATCGAAGGATGATTGCGATCTCGTTTAATCATCGCTTCCAAATCTTGCAACGCCAGCGTTTGCCAATCCGCGTCACCGATATACTGCCAGCCTGCTATTTCCTCCATCACAAGCAACCCAATCTCGTCACAGCGATCCAGAAAATATGGTGATTGCGCGTAATGCGATGCGCGCACCACATTACAACCTAGCTCATATTTGAGGATCTCAGCATCCATCCATTGCAGCCGGGCCGGAGCTGCCGCGCCAATATATGGATAAGTTTGGTGTCGGTTTAGCCCAAACAACTTAAGCGGCTTACCGTTTAACAAAAACCCTTTGTCCACATCGAACTCGGCACTTCGGAAGCCAAACCGGATGTTTTCCTTGTCTATCGGAACGCCATCCAGGGACAAAATCAGTTTTAGGGTATAAAGCACCGGATTCTCTAGTGTCCACAGATCAACATGATCCAAATCAGAAAACGACACGGTAACTATATCTGCATTGATTTCCTGCACTTGCTGCGCGACAGTACAGCCCTGTGCATCTTCTAGCATAGCCTCAATGGTCAGCCCTGGAGTCCACTGCGCAAGTTCAAGATAGCAATCCAGTTGCGGGCTGGTCAGTACATTCGTGGGTATAACAAAAGCATCAGCGATATGGCATGGATCAACCATACGCAGCAGCACATCCCGGTAAATCCCCCCAAAGGTCAGATAATCAACCAGATTTCCATAAGGCGGACTATCTTTGTTTTCGGTGGCGTCAACATAAACCGCCATTATGTTCTCACCCGGCTTGACCTGATCAGTAATGTCAAATGAGAAGGGCGTGAATCCTCCTTTATGTACGCCGAGCAGTTTCCCATTGAGGTAAACCCTACACGCGAGCATCACACCGTCAAAATCAAGAAATAGCTGCTTCCCGCCCGCCTCTTCAGGTAGCCCGAAACGTTTGCGATAGGTAGAGACAAACTGGTAATTGGTGTTATCGACATAATACCGTGCAAATAATTTATTTGTATGAGGCAGTGTGATTTTTTCAAATTGCTCATCAGCTAAGTCTGGCCCGACTTGCTTTGGCACAAAAAACCAGTTTTGATTGAAATTTTTGACTATTCTCATCGATGCAACCCTGAAGTCTTTACTCGCTTGACTTTTCCATAAAATCCAGTTTATACTGAAACTACACGAGTAGTCAACACGTGTTGATTATTAGATACCGAA
>DATAMF010000299.1:0-2282 GCA_036260665.1 Aggregatilineaceae bacterium
CCCCCGTAACAGGCTCGGAAAACTGCACCTGATAACGAACCGTCGCGGCATTGGTTGGCGTAGGGTCGAGCAGTGAGATTGAAGTAACCCAGGGCGCTGTCCGGTCAACCGTGTAGGTGGGGCCAACAAAGGGCAGGTTGGCAAATGGATTTCCGGCAGCATCCGCCACCCCCGTCGTACTAACCATATTGAGGCCGAGCCAACCATTCCCGCTCCCGGTGCTGGCGGTCACGGTGTAACTCGCGCCGCTGCCGCTCAACGAGGTGATTGCCGGAGTGCCGCTTAACCCGCTTGTGTTCAAGGCAAAATTCGCCGCTGTCAGGCCAACGACTGCTTCACTGTAGGTTATGGTGAAACTGACGGTAGCGGCGTTGGTCGGATTGGTATTCACAAGCGTAATGGAGCTAACCATCGGCGGCGTTTTATCAATCGTGTACGTTTCACCCGTGAAGGGAACATTACTCACAGGCCGCCCAAGCGCACCTGTAACCCCCGTGCTATCGACCATTTGTAGCGTCAGCGCACCGTCGCCGCTGCCCACATTGACGGTGATCGTATAGGTAGTGTCGCTGCCGCTGATGCTGGCAACGGCGGCTCCGGTGAGATCGGGCGCAACTACCGTAAAATTGCTGGTCGAAAGCCCGGAAACGGCCTCGCTGAAGGCGACAGAATAGGTTACGGTGGCAGCACTGGTCGGAGAAGCCGCAAGCCGCGAGATGGATGAAACGGTGATTTCAGGAATATCAGGAGACGTATAATCGCAGGCATTGCCTATCCCGTCGCTGTCCGCGTCTAACTGATCGGGATTCGCGGTTGTCGGGCAGTTATCGACCCCATCCAAAATTCCATCGCCGTCACTGTCGCTACTACCGCCCTCTGTCCCGCCATTGCCACCCGAATCGCAGACATCACCCATTCCATCGCTGTCGCTATCGGCCTGATTCGCGTTCGCTACCGTTGGGCAGTTATCCTGTGAGTCAGAGATGCCATCCTGGTCGGTATCGGCGGTAGGAGCAGGGCAACCAGCAGAAGGATCAGAATTGTAGATAAGAGAGCAGGCATCTGAGACAAAATCGCAAGCGTCGCCCAAGCCATCGTGATCGGCGTCGGCTTGATCGGGGTTGTAGAGCGCCGGGCAGTTATCGCCGTTGCGAATGCCATCCCCATCGGGGTCAGAATCAAACTCCGCACCAAAGGGATCGCATTCATCGCCCAGTCCGTCGCCGTCTGTATCGATCTGACTGGGATTAGAAGCGCCAGGGCAGTTATCAATCTCGTTTGGGATCAGATCGCCATCCATATCAGGATTGTTGGGATCAAGGGTTGTGATCGTGAGGCCATCATCCCCATTTGTGAGGGTCGTCAGCCGTTCATCTGTGCTGTTATCAAACAATACGATCAATCGATAAGACCCGGCTGGCGCGGATCGCCAATCGAGTTCAAACGGCTCATCACCAAAGACAAACTGCGTATTGGCAGGAATGGGGACCAGCGCATTGCTGCTGCGGCCCGGTGACAGCCAGAACGGCTGGAAAATATCACCCGGCTGCGGCTTAATCTCAAACGGCATGATGCTGCTGTCCGTCTGACGCAGGCCCCACACACTCACGGCACGATTGGTTGTCAGATCAAAAATAACCTGGGCCTCAACGGGTTTGCCAGCCTGGGGATAAAACACTCCATTAACGATCCCTCGATTGGCACGGCTGGGCATGACTAAAACAGGGGTGCTGCTGTGTCCATTTGTCAGCCAGGGGATTTTTCCGCCCCAGTTCAGTTGGTTGTCCTTAATCTCGCTAGGGCGGCTGTAATCAACAATGATGACCTGTCCCGGCGTGACTTCCAGGACCACCAGCACAGCGGCCTGACTGACTTCCCCGCTGCCAAAGTTCAGCGCGATGGCAATACCATCCTTACCCGCCGTGATATCCCCGACGGAGCCCTGAGTTGTAGACGAATAGACCAGGGTCAAGCCCGAATAAAACGTTTTCAGAAAAGATCGCCACGAGTGGAGATCGGTGGGCGCTTCTTCGTCATAACGTGTACCGTGATCATCCAGACCATATAATTCCTGGTTGCGGGGGAAATAAATCGACATCCCGCCGCTGTTTTCTTCGTCGCTGCTGGTGCGGTAATAAACGATCATCCCGGCCCCGGCTTCGATCACCTTCCCAGCCGCCTGACCGATCTCGCTGGTGGGGGATTGTTCGGTGAGCAACTGCATAAACTGAAGCAGATCAGCCGCTGCCCAAAAATCGACAAAACGAGGATCGTCAAAGGCC
>DATAMF010000304.1:0-9515 GCA_036260665.1 Aggregatilineaceae bacterium
GGAATATACAGATCATGAATTTCGACGGGCGTAATCTGCCCCGACTCAGCCAGATCTGCCGTGATCGCTGCCGGGTCGGTTGAATCCCAGCTTGCCAGCGTGAGCGGCAGTCCCTGGTACGTCGAGCCGAGCCGCGTCGTCAGCACGAAATTATCAAACAGCACCGTTACATCATCCGCCTGATTTTCGCCCGTGCCCGCCACAAGGCCCGCCGTGCCTGCCGTCAGCAGTCGATCATCCATAACCGTGCCCAGCAGTTCATCGTTCGCAAAAAACGACAGCGTATTCCCGCGGGCCAGCACCGCCAGCGTCCATTGAGTGGTCCCACTTAGCAGGCTGTTTTCGGACCACGAGCGCAGCGCAAACTGCCCCGATGCATCGAGGTACAATACCGTCCACTGTCCCAGGCTGTTAATCCTGAATTGGTACGACTGCACGCCGTTGAGATACGACTGGTAGCGGAACACGAATCCCAGTTCTGCATACGACGGGTTGCCGAACAGCCGCGCATCCACCTGCATATAAAAATCATCTACCGCTTCCGCGTCGCTTGGAATAGCAAACGCCGTTGTGTTCGGCAGGCCGATCAGCAGCCGCAGCCGGTTGTCGATCAACGAGGTCGCGACATTTTCCAGCGTCACCCAGGGCGATTCCTGCCCCTCGAAGGGTTCCCGCCGCGCCAGATGAGCATATCCCGGCGTAAGTGTGAGTTGATACCGTCCGGTGGTGGTGCCATAGCGCGTCACGCGCACCGTATACGTTCCGGTGGCCGGAAGCGCCACCGCTTCAAAGCCCGCATCCCGCACCAGCGAATCGAGATCATCATTTGTCGCCGCCGTGCTGCCGTCCGGTGCGATCAATTCCACCATCGGATCCAGATCGCCGGAAGTCGTCACCACGATCACCGACACCACCTGATTCGCGCGGCCTTCAAAAGTCCATTCTTCACTGAGGGCGCTCTCATTAATCGCGCCGTCTACCGGTTCAAACAAGGCTAATCCGTGCGTATCCTGCGCGCGCAGCCCAGCCGCATTCCCCAGAATCATCATCACTGCGCCGAGCACGAACACCGCTCGGCGCAGCCAGACCACCATCCATCTCATAACCATTTCCCACTTCTGCGCCCTGCACAATCCCCGATCCACATACCGCCTGCATCCGCTTTGCTCCCCTTTCTCCGCGCGGGGAAAGGGGATAGGGGGTAACTGCACGACGCCCGTTTTTCCTAAAACTCCCACAACCAGATATTATCCAACTGGCAGTAGGTCCGCTGCGTACCGCCTGCCGAATCTTCTGCCACAAACACATTCAGCGCAATCCCGCCAGAATACGGCTCAAAGTCAGTTACCGCTGCCGCCATCTGACCGTTCACGTACATGATCATCACACCTTCATACGCCACCAACGTGACCCGGTTGACCGATCCCTGTCCCGGCACCACCGCATCCGAATAATCGTACCACGTCGAAGGATGGAAATCGTTATTAAGATACTGTCCCAGCAGCACCGAGCCGTCTTCCATCACCATCGCATATGTGGTTGAGCTTCCCGTGTTGCGCAAATGCATACCACAGCCCGACCCCGCCCCAGTAATATCCAGATGGGCATCAAACCCCAGCGCGAAGTTGCGGAAGTTCCGGCCCTGCCCCAATGGATAATAATTGAATCCGCTGGACGACGTATCGCCGTAGCTGGTGGGTAGTGTCAGCGCGAAATCGCCGGTGCTCTCAATGAGACTCTTTTGTTGCAGTTCCGCCACAATATCCGCCGGATCACTGCTGGACCAGCTCGTCAGTTGATCCACACTCGCCTCCGCAGGTGTAGCTGTCGGCAGAAGCAGTGGAGCTTTGGTTGCCGTTGGTTGAACCGGTTTGAGGGTGGGCGTCGGTTGGACCGGTTTCATCGTCGGAGTCGGCTGCTGAGTCTTCTGCCCAGCGGGGGTACGCATGCCGAACGGCAGTCCACTGGCAGGCGTCGGCTGGGCGTCCGGCGATTGGGCTGTCGCTGTCCGCAGAATGCCACCCAGACCACCCACGCCCGGTCCTGCCGCAGTCGGCGTCGGCGACGTCGTTTCGGTTTCAGTAGCAAAATCCACCTCGCCAAACGGCAGGCTGATCAGCAGATCATCAAACGTAACCGTAATATTATCCTTCTGATCGGCCATCGTCGCGCCCGCCAGCGCAATGCTGCCCGACTGCCCCAAATTGCTCAGATCGTGGGTTTCGCCGACCAATTGATCATCAAAGTAGACCCGGAACATATCGTTCGCCACCAACACGCCCACCCGCGCGCCTTCCGCTGGCAGGTTGATCAGGTTGTTCACGGTCCAGTCCTGCACCGTAATCCATTCTTGCCCATTGTAATACAGCAGGGACCAGTCATTCTGGCTGCTGAACATCAACGCATAAAAGTTCCCGGTTTGACCATCCAGCCGCAGCAAAAAACCATATTCATAATAACTGGGTGCCCCGGCTACCGTAACCCTGGCCTCGATATACAAATTGTCCCAGTCGATCTCATCATCCGGTGCAATGTAGCCGATCAAATCCGGCGTATGAATATTGATCTGCATGACCTCATTCACCACTTGAGCATTCATATTATCCGTCTCAAACGGTGACCATGTGAAATTGAACTGGCTTTCCTCTGGCGTGAAAAAATCCCATTTTTCGATTAGGCTGTAACCCGGAATGAGCATCAGGCCGTAATTTCCCGATGTATCGCCCGAACGCCGCAGCGTCAGGGTATAGTTGCCTTCCTGGGCCGCCACTGCCGCTTCCACCACAATCGCTCCGGTGCTTTGCTCGGTATCGGGCACCATCTGCCCCGCCGGATCGGTCATCGTGAAATCAATAATCAGGTCCCCGCTGTCCAGCCAACTCACCACCGAAACTACTTGTTTTTCATACAAATAGACCGTATAGATCATTTCCGGCGTGGTGCTGTCCAGCGTCCCTTCGACCGCGCTCATAAGACCGATCTCTTGGCCTGTTTGCTGCCGGGGAGCGGCTTGAACGCTTCCCCAACTGCCCAGCATCACAACGATCAAAATAATGATACTTGTGCGCCTCATCTTGCTCTCTCCCTGAACTTAATTCCAGCCGGGTACGTGCTGCCGAACCATCTCCACCACCGCGCGAAAATCGTCCACCGCGATCTCCGCCCCGTCGTTCCACCGTTCGTCCTCCAACTTCAACAGCCGCCGCTGATCCGCGATGGCGTTCAGGTCGGTATTCGAAATCGTTTCTTTGCGCGGGCGCAGCCGGACAAAGTTGTCAAAACCGGCCATTGTTTTGGAATCGTCCGGTGATATAAACGTATACAGAATAACCGCTTCTTCATCCTGCAAAAGTTGCATAGCGAGGCATAACCACCCCTTAGGGACGCGCGTCCGCCGCCGCACCGTGAACCGCCACCCCTGCACATTAACCGTACTTCCCCAGTCGATCCGCGTCACCTGGGTCGGCTTTTTGCGCTGGTCGATCACATCCAACCGGTCCGCCGACAGCACTGCCGAGCGGCGGCTGGGCATTAATCGTTTTAATCCCCGTTCTGTGAGCCAGGCCGTTCCCAGCAGAACCAGCACACTCAGCGGGATCGTGATGCAGTGGACATTTAAACCCTCGTCCGCCACCGCGCCTAATGTCGTTGAACTCACCACAAAAAAGACCAGTGTGACACCAATCGTGATAATAGGCAGCAAAAACCGCACGCCAAAATGCTCAGTATCCACCTTGATCCGACGTTCCGCAATCATATGACGCTCCTTATACATGTTTCAGCCGTGATGTATTGTACGCGTGGAGTTTACATCTCCGGCTTGGGCGGCGGAACTGTTTTTTCATCCGGCAGCGTCATTTTTCCATCGGGCGACGTAGGTTGTGCTGGGGGTAGCGTCGGCTCCTTTTTTTCGTCCGCCGCCACCGGTTTAGATTCTTCGTCGGGCGGCGCGGTGGTTTCGTTCTTGTTTGCTTCCGATTTCACGCCAAACGCCCGCGCAACCGGCGGTTTGGGCGGTTTCCACAATTCATTCCCACCTAACAGCCGCTCGACCTCGCGCCGCAACTGGAGCGCATCAAACGGCTTGGTCACATACAGATCAATCGGGCTGTTGGTAAACGCCAGTCGGCGTTCCGGCTGGGCGCGCATCACCGTGAGCATGATCACCGGGGTGTTTTTGAGTTCTTCATCCCCCCGGATCGTGTCATACACCTGCCAGCCGTTCATGCCCCCCGGCAGCATGACATCCAGCATCACCAGGTCCGGCTTGACCTGGCGAATCAAAACCAGACCGTCGCGGCCATTATCGGCGGAAAACAGTTCAATACCAGGGCTGAACAGCACCAGCCGCAGCAGTTCGGAAATCTCAGACTCGTCCTCAATCGAAACAACTTTACTGACCATCGGCATCACCTGACTAAGCATAGCATGGGTTGTATGGGATGACTATTGCACTTTTTTTTGCCTTGAGTATATTCATGGCGCGCAGAACTGAAAAGTCAACCCATTGGCGGAGAAATTGTTATGCCCACCGCACCACTTACCATCGGCATCGAAGAAGAATACCAGATCATTGACCCCCAAACCCGCGAATTAACCTCCTACGTTCAACAAATGATGAACCAGGGGCGTGTGGTTTTGGGCGACCAGCTTAAACCTGAATTTATGCAGTCCCAAATTGAAGTCGGCAGCCATATCTGCCGCAATGTCCACGAAGCCCGCCAGGAAATCCTCCGTCTGCGCCGCACCGTCTCCGAGGTGGCCGAACAGACCGGAGCCGTGATCGCTGCCGCGTCTACGCACCCGTTTTCGCGATGGCAGGATCAGCAGATCAGCGAAGGCGCACGTTACGATGACCTCGCCTCAGAGATGAAAGACGCTGCCCGCCGCCTGCTGATTTTTGGGATGCATATTCACCTCGGCTTCGGCAAAACTCCCTCAGCCTTTGAACTGATGATCGATGTGATGAACCAGCTTCGTTATTTCCTGCCGCATATTCTGGCCCTTACCACCTCGTCCCCGTTCTGGCATGGCCGCGACACCGGGCTAAAAAGCTACCGCAGTCTGGTCTTCGAAAATATGCCGCGTTCCGGCATCCCGCCCCAGTTCAACGGCTTCGCTGAATATGATCGTTATGTCACCGTGATGGGTCGCGTCGGGTCGCTGGGTCGCCACGCCAACACCGCCAAACCCACCGGGGCTGAAGGTGTGGGCGATCCGACCAAAATCTGGTGGGACGCGCGCCCGCATCCCAATCTCGGCACGCTCGAAATACGCATTGCCGATATGTGTACGCTCGTCGATCATGCGGTGGCCGTGGCTGGGCTGATCCAGGCGCTCGCCGCCAAACTGATCAAACTCCGCAACCAGAACCAGTCCTGGCGCATCTACCGGGGCATCTACATCGAAGAGAACAAGTGGCGCGCCGTGCGTTACGGCATCGACGGTAAGCTGATCGATTTTGGCAGCGAAGAAGAGGTGCCCATGCGCTTCCTTACTCATGAACTCCTCGACATCGTGGACGATGTGCTCGACGAACTCGGCTCGCGGGATGTCGTCAGCCAGATCACCCAGATTCTGGACGACGGCACCAGTTCGGATCGCCAGCTCAAAGTGTACTACCGCGCCCTCAAGGAAGGGGCCACCGCGCGCGAAGCCTCCTGCGCCGTGGTCGATCATCTCGTCCAGGAAACCGCCCAGGGCTGGAAAACGAGCTAAATCTGTCAGGGCAGCACTAAGATAGCATTCAGTCAGGCGGGAAGACGATTCCCGCTTTTTGGCGCACACACCTTTTTCAAACCGCCGCCAGGTATGAAACTGGTTCAATAAGCCTAAATATTAAGCCTTATCTGCGATACATTTAAGCTTAATTGGGATAAATGTGGGATAGATTTAAGCTGAATCGGGATCAGATTCAGGCTAAATCCGCGCGGATTCGGCTGAATTGGCGGGGAGCAGGGCAGCGGACTCCCCTTTCCTGAGGGAAAGCTAATCATTACCCACAAGTCGGAGTGAGAGGGGAAATGGGTGTTGTGCATCCTCCTGACGCAGCGCAAGAACCCTACCCCCGGCCCCTTCCCGCAAGCAGGACGGGGAGCCAAGCGGGGCGTATCACCATACGCTCCTACGACACCGCCCCCTCTCCGCCGAAAAAGCAACGGGAAAAAGATGTGGGTAATGTTTAGTGAGGGAAAGGGTAAGGGGAGATAGGGTAAACGCCCTTAAATGAACGCCTATTAAGTGCATCACCGCTACAAAATTTTGTAGCCCTGCTGCAAAAATACGAGTTGCATCTGAAGTACAATAAACGTTGGACGATACAATGAGGAGAACAATGTCAATTAAACAACCTCCCAACCCTCGTTTTGGAAAACTGCTCACAGAAGCGATCTCCAGCGTGGCGAAGCGCAAGCGTTTGAATATGGAAATAGTCGAAGAAGAAATCGCGCTGGCCGTCAGCCGCACCGAAAAACTGGATGCACCGCTCAGCTTTTATACGGTTCAACGTTGGATGCGCGGCTATCCGCCCAGCAGCCAGCGCTTGATGATTATTCTGGATTTCTGTAATCGTCATGGGCGGATTGGGCGCGATCTGGCACAAGGGCTGGCAGCCGAGGCCGGGGTTCACCATCTTCCCCCACCGCTGGATACACCCACCGCCTCGACACCAGTCCGTTTCTACACGAATTTACCGCGCCGCCACCTATCATTTCGCGGGCGTATACAGGAAATACAGGAACTGCATCGCCTGCTGGCCCCCGATAACCGCGCGGCGGTTGTGGTAGTCTATGGCATCGGGGGTGTGGGCAAAACCTCGCTGGTGGTCGAAGCGGTGCATCAATTTGTTGCCTGTCACGGCACACCCGAAGCCTACGACGCCGTGATTTTTACATCGGCGCGCGACAGCCAGCTTAGCCTGACCGATGTTTTAAACGAAATCGGGCGCGTGCTGGATTTTCCTACGGTGCTGCGCCAGTCGGATGAAGAAAAGCTCACCTTTGTCCAGAATCTACTGCGCCAGTTCCGCGTGCTGCTCATCGTGGATAACTTTGAAACAATTAGCGATGTACGGCTGCGGCGGTTTGCGCTCGAAGGCGTCCCCGCGTCCAGCAAGGTCATTATCACCACGCGGGACTATCCGCCGGGCCTGTGGGCCGATACCCACGCGCTGCATCTGACTGGGCTGGATGATGTCGAGGCGTTGGGGCTGATCCGCGAATGGGCCAGCGAACATAATCTGTCGCCGTTGATGGCGGCGGATGATGCCCATATCGTCCCCCTGCTGCGCGCCACCGAAGGCAATCCCTGGGTGCTGCTGATGTCGCTCGGTTTTATCGCGCACCGCAAGCAGCCGCTGGAAACGATCCTACAGGACTTGTTTCAAGGGCATGGGGCTATTTTTGACCATATCTTCAGCCATATCTGGGAACTGCTGGATGAAGACGAACGGCAGATTCTGCTGGCCCTGGCCTGTTTTACCTCCACCGGCACGCGAGAAGCGATTGGGACGATTGCCAACGTCGCGGGCTATAAGCTGACCGCCGGATTAGGGCGGCTAACCGAGCTGTCCATGATCACCGTCGAGGATGATCGAACCGGGGCACCGGCGCGTTATCATTTGCATCCGTTGACGCGGGCCTTTGCGCAGTCGATGGCCGAACGCAACGATCAGCTCAAGGAACTGCGGGCGCGGTGGTTGGCGTGGTGTGTGGATTTCGCGGAACCCTTCGGCGGTGAAAGTTTTGATATGGTCACGCACCTGACACTGCACGCCGAACAGGAAAATTTATTCGCGGCGATCCAGTACGCGCTCGACATCGGGCTGTTCGACCAGTGTATCCGGCTGGTAACGGCGATCTGGCACCACCTGTACGTGGTGGGCGACTGGAACCGTTTGATCCAGATCGTGCCGGACATTCTGCATGCGGGCGGCGTGCCCGAACCGCGTGAGGAACCCCGGCTGCTGCGGCTGCAAAGTTACCTGGAGTATTTTTACTATCTCAAAGACCCCACCTCACCGGAGGTCCGGCAGCATCTGCTGGACCTGGAACAGGCGATTCGCGCGCTGAACGATGATCAACTGCTGCTCGATTCGAACATCCTGAATTATCTCACCCAAGTGCATTTCTCGTGGGGAGATCATGAGCAGGCGCGCCAGTATGCCGAACAGCATATCAGCCTGTGCCAGCGTTTTATCAACCTGCGCGGAGTGATCTCCGGTCAGTACAATTTAGCACGCGCCCTGCGTGATCTGGGCGAGCTGCATAAAGCCGAGGTGATTCTGGTTTCCTTGATTCGTGAGGCGAGCCTGATGCAGTGGGAGCGCGCGGTGGGCTATTGCAGTTTGCTGCTGGCTCAGGTGTTGGACGACCAGGGACGCAAAGCGGAAAGCTGGAAGCACTATGAAACCGCCTTGCAGATCAGCGAAAAGTGGAGCGAGCTGCTGCTGCAAGAAATGGTGCTGATCGATCTGGCGGTGCTGGCCTGGCGCGAGGCCAATGAGCAAACCGCACTGGAACACGCCGTTAAAGCGCGTGATCTGGCGGTACGGTTAGACTTACAACGTGATCAGGTGCGGATGGACGAACTGATTCAAGCGATTGCCGATGTCACCACCATGGATCAATTGTGGGCCGACAATGGACAGACTTATCTATTGGCCGAAATCAGCGGCGCACGAGGCTTAATATGACACTCTCTCTGGTATGGATTGCTGAAGACGAACATCTCCTGGAAGTAGGCGAGGCCCAAAGTATTGAGCGCCTCGGACAAACGTTGTCGGTGCTATCCGGGGTCGCCTGGATCAGCTTTGATGGGTTGGACCTGATGGTGGCGGCGGGCGAGGAAATCGTCCTCGTGCCCGGTCTGGATGCAGCGGTCATCTCGCCGTTGGAGGCGCAGCCCCTGGTTTACTGTCTTTGCTCGGCCTGACACGTGTAGCTGAATCGGGGCGATTCATGGATCGCCCCGATAACAAAACACCAGCCGTTAGTTCTTCAGCATCGTGTCCCGCACATCCGCCGGACACACCCCGTCGGCCTTAGCAGGCACCCCCTGCACCACGTCCCACATGCACGAGACGATCAGGAAGGGCGTGTTCATCGTGCAGCCGGGACCGCTGATCGACAGTATGCCTTCCATAAACAGCACGCTGTCCACCTCGATCACGATCTGCGTCACCCCGAAGCCATCATCCACCGACCCAATGTAATAATTCGCCATCGGGCGGTTGAACGGCAGCAGCGATCCGTCCTGCATAATCCAAGCCAGCAGGCGGTTATTTTCGTCCACGTTGAGCTTATCATCCAGCGTGATCACGTCGGTGCCCGCCATCGATCCAAAATTCGGGCACATCTCCCCGGCAGACAGCGTCCCCAGCGTCATATAGGCGTAGAAGCCGTCAATAAGCTGCATATCGCCTTCCCACGATTCCGGCTCCGTGTCGCTCGACGGCGGATTTTTCGGAGTCGAGCGC
Source organism: Aggregatilineaceae bacterium (assembly GCA_036260665.1). Classification (GTDB taxonomy): domain Bacteria; phylum Chloroflexota; class Anaerolineae; order Aggregatilineales; family Aggregatilineaceae; genus DATAMF01. Next base: position 9,476 of record DATAMF010000304.1, read on the forward strand.
GGCAGCGTCACTTCTTCACCGTCGCCCAGCGCATCCATCA
>DATAMF010000305.1:0-4783 GCA_036260665.1 Aggregatilineaceae bacterium
TGGGCCGCGACCACGCCGCTTCGGGAATGCCCGTTGACCTCTGCGCCACTGCCGCCGCATCCCCTGGAATTGTGCCCGCCGCCTGGGAACGGTCCCACGATAGCGGTAAACTTGCCAATAAGGTAATCAACAAAAAGAGACTAACCACGCGTTTTTTGAGCATAAATAACCCCTTTTTAAGCTTGCTGAACCTCCTGTCATCATACCACGAAAATATGTTCTATGGATAGATCGAATGGGAACGGTCCCAGGCGGCGGGCACAATTCCAGGGGATGCGGCGGCAGTGGCGCAGAGGTCAACGGGCATTCCCGAAGCGGCGTGGTCGCGGCCCATTGGGGAACCATTCGAGAATCCTTCTCACGAAAAAGTGGATTATACGATGATCGATAATGGCCCGATGCAGGGCGCGCCGCTCGGCGGGCTGGGTGCGGGAACCTTTACGCGGACGTATGCCGGCGATTTCGCGCGCTGGAATCTGAACGGGATGTACCAATACGGGACCAATCCCGCCGATATGTTCAGCGTGTACGCCCAACAAGGCGATCAAACAGTGACACAAGCGCTGTGGACCGGGAAACCCGACGGCAACGCGCTGTCCGCGTGGCAGTGGGAATACCCGGTGGGCGCGGGCACGTATTCCGCGCTGTATCCGCGCTCGTGGTTCGTGTATGACTGGGATCAACTGCCCGTTGATCTGAGCGTGGAGCAGTTCTCGCCCATCCTACCCGATAATTACCAGGAAAGCAGCTACCCGATTGCGCTGTTCAACTGGACAGCGACGAATCCGAGCGAGCAAGCGGTGACGGTGGGCGTGATGTTCAAGTGGCAAAACACGCTGGGGCCGCGTCCGGGGCGGAGACAATGGGCGCAGAGCGAAGACACGCCCGCCGGACGAATGGTCGGCGTGGTGATGGGACGTGATGAAACCTTCGCCAATGAAGTCGGCAGAGGTACTGTCGCGCTGGCGGCGCTCGAAGTGCCGGGAGTGACGGTCAGCTATAACAGCAATTTTAACGTGGCGAGCGACGGCGCGGACATCTGGAACGATTTCGCGGATGATGGCGCACTGAGCAACACCGAAGACCCGACCCCATCCGAAATGCGCGGCCCGCTGCCGGGCGTGGGGGTGGCGATCACCTTTGAACTACAACCGGGGCAGACGATCACCGCGCCGTTTGCGATGGCGTGGGATATGCCGGTGATGACGTTTGGCGAGGATCAAAGCTGGTACAAACGCTACACGGCGTTCTATGGGCGCGACAGCGATAACGCCTGGCAGATTGCGGCGGATGGATTGGCCAACGTCGAAAACTGGCAGACCGCTATCGAAACATGGCAGGAACCGATTCTGTCCGATTCTGAACGGCCCCTGTGGTACAAAACCGCGCTGTTCAACGAACTGTATTATGTGGCGGACGGCGGCACGATCTGGGAACATGGGCGCGTGGGCGAAGCGGATCCGGGGGCAGATTATGTGGGCCATTTCGGATACCTGGAATGCCCGGATTACGCCTTCTACAATACATTTGACGTGGATTTTTACGCCTCGTATGTGTTCCTCGAACTGTGGCCGGAAATCGAAACGCGGATTATGCGCGATTTCGCGGCGAATATTCCCGAAGAAGACACCTCGCTGTTTGTCGTGGGCTACGATGGGAGCAAGGTCCAGCGCAAGGTCAAAAACGCGGTGGCGCATGATGCGGGCGGTCCCGGCGAAGCGCCCTGGGTGAAATATAATGCGTTCACGTGGCAGAATGTGAACGGCTGGAAAGACCTCAATTCAAAGTTCGTGCTGCGGCTGTATCGCGACGCCGTGCTGCTGGATCAACCGGAACTGGTCAGCGAGATGTGGGATGTCGCAGTGACGGCGATGGATTACCTGGGCGCGATGGATCAGGATGGCGACGGCATCCCGGAAAATGCCGGAATCCCAGATCAGACGTATGATACGTGGCCCGCGACAGGCGTCAGCGCGTACAGCGGCGGGTTGTGGGTGGCATCGCTGGCGGCGATGAGCGAGATGGCAAAAATGGTCGGGAATCAGGATGCAGCGGACCAGTACGCGGCACAGTTCCAAACGGCACAGGCGCGGTATGAAGAGGTGCTGTGGAACGGCGCATACTATGACTATGACCAGACCTCCGACGCGATCATGGCGGGTCAGGTGGTCGGTGATGGGTACGCAGCGATCAGCGGCATCCCTACCCTGCCCCAGGATCACGTGGACAGCGCCCTGAACACGGTCTACACGCATAATGTCATGCTGTACAACGAGGGACAGATGGGCGCGGTCAACGGCATGTATCCTGATGGAACGGTGGTAGACAGCGAACAGGCCGCGGAAGTCTGGTCGGGTACATCGTACCTGGTGGCGGCGCATATGCTGATGCGCGGACTGGACGAGCAGGCATGGGGTACGGCCTACGGGCTGTATAAGTTTGTGTATGAGACGGGCGGTATGTGGTTCCGCACGCCGGAAGCCTGGAATAACGAGGGATTCCGTGCGAGCATGTACATGCGTCCGCTGGCGATCTGGTCGATTGAAACCGTGCTGGGGATGCGGTAAACATGACAATTTTAGAACTCGAAAAAAGGGCATTGGATCGCTGGTATAAAGGCGATCCATATGGGTGGGCCGAGATCAGCGATACGAACATCACGGCGATCAATCCTGACGTGCTGAAGCCGATCATCGGGTTGGAGGACTACCGGGCGTATCTCCAGCGGTTCGAGGGAATCCAACGGACGCCAGCGGAGATGCTCCACCCGTTGATCCAGACACACGGCGATGTGGCCGTGCTGTCGTACCATGAAGCGCCGACGCCTGATTCCGCCGGGTGGAATGTTACATCGGTCTATTTTCAGAGCGGCGGGACGTGGAAGCGCGTCCACGCACACGGGGGTTATCTGCACCACCGCGCGCCCGATGTAGTCGATGTGCCCGTTCCGGTGTACGCGGCGGGATACGGGTACGAGGGCGTGCTAGGCGAACTGATGGCAATTGAAACAGGGGCCATGATCCGCTGGCGCAAAGGTGATCCGTGGGGATTTATTGAAATCTCCGATAGCAGCGTGACGTATATGGATACGGGGACACCTCAGCGGATTGATGGGATAGAAGCGTTAAGCGCGGAATATGCAAGCCGCGCCGGGAAAATCTTCTACGACGTAAACGAGTTTATCGATCCGAAGGTGCAGGTGTGCGGCGACAGCGCGGTACTGTTCTACCGCTTCTTCTCTACGGTGTTGGATGCGGGCGGATCGATTGCCGAACGGACACCCTGGTACTGCACCGAGGTCTTCACGCGGGTAAACGGCCAATGGAAAATTTTCCATACCCAGTGGTCGCTGATTCGGGGCGTGCCGATCAAAGGGTAAAGGCGTTATGCGGTTCACCCCTATCCTCCCGGCCTCCTTTCCCCGCACGCGGAGAAAGGAGGAGCAAAGCGGGCGCGGCAAGCAGCGCTCCTAAGAAATTGTCAGGTGCGGGGGACGATGGTGTAAAGCATCGTCCCCCGGCAGTTGGTTACAGGCTCACGGTTTGGACAAAGTCGTTGACATGGATCGTGTAGGTGCCGCTCTCAAAGCTGCCCTCTAACGGGATCGAGGCGGTGTAGGAAACGGCGATCATCGGGCAGATCACGTCCACCGGCATTTCGCGGTAGATGTCCACGAAAACCTCATTTCCTTCACGGCGCTGCTCAATGGTCACGGGATATTCACAGCCATCGTGATAACCGGTCACGGTGAGCGAGACCTGCATCGGGTCGGATTCCAGCACCAGGACATCGACGCTCTCAATCGTCAACGGGTTGCGGAACATACCGACACCGGGATCGCTGGGAGCATCATCGGGCGGGACGGGCACATCAGCACCGGGCACGGAAATCCCCAGGCAGGACGCGAGCAGCATCACCAACAAGGCGAGCAATCCACACAGATTCACCATTCAGAACTCCTTTATGCTTAGTTTACTGCTGATCAGACGTTCGAAAGGGACGATAGGTTCCCCTATTCTGAAGCGTAGCAGAGGACTATAATTCTGCCCATCCATTACGAAGGAGAAACAGCGCCATGTCCGTGGTTATGCTAAAAGACCTGCGCAAAACCTTTAAGCTCAAACAAAAAGCGCCCGGTTTGATGGGTAGTTTTAAGTCGTTATTCCACAGCGAATATCAGACAGTTGACGCCGTAAAGGGTGTTTCGCTGGAACTGGACGAGGGCGAACTGTTGGCGTTTATTGGTCCGAATGGGGCAGGCAAAAGCACCACGATCAAGATGCTGACCGGGATTTTGTACCCATCGGGCGGCGAGGCGCAGGTGTTGGGGTATGTGCCGTGGAAGCAGCGGCGCGAACTGTCATACCACATCGGGAGTGTGTTCGGGCAGAAGCCGCAGTTATGGTATCACCTGCCGCCCGTGGATACCTTTGAATTGTTCGCGCATATCTACGAACTGGATCGCGCGGCGTTTGAAAAGCGGCAGAAATTCCTGGTGGAAGCGCTCGGAATCGGGGAATGGCTGCATACGCCTGTACGCAAACTCAGCCTGGGCCAGCGCATGCGCTGCGAGATCGCGGCGAGTCTTTTGCATGCGCCGCGCCTGCTGTTTTTGGACGAACCCACCATCGGGCTGGATGTGGTCGCCAAGCAGCAGCTTCGTGAAGCGATCAAAACCCTGCATGATGAGGAAAATATCACCATCTTTCTGACCAGCCACGATGCAGGCGATGTCGAATCGTTGTGCAAGCGTGTCATCGTGATCAACCACGGACAGGTGATT
>DATAMF010000312.1:0-5918 GCA_036260665.1 Aggregatilineaceae bacterium
GAAGATGTCGAGTTGACCACATCTCACACGCCGCTGTTTGCACATCTGAACCCGGACTGGTGTACTGGCATGTTCTTCTATCCCCTGCCGAACTGGATGAAACCGGCACTTGGACAGCAGCACATCATCGATTGGATGAGCCTGGCGAACGCGAAAGTAGCCCATCTGCACAGTTCGCTGCTTGAGTCTGAATTTGTGGCCCGACTGCACGACGGCGGCTTTGGGGTTCACGGGTCCAATCTCAACACAGCAGACGATATGCGGAAAGGGATCGCGGCGGGGATTGATCAATTTTCGACGGATCAACTGGAACTAGCGAACCGCTTAAGGGCATAGACGGCTCCCCACAATTCCCCGACAAAACTCTTACGTCCCTCCCCTTGCATTCCATCCCGTTCGGACCTAAGCTACACCTAGTCAAGAATGCGTCGAAGGAGTCAGACATGCGCCGTCTGTTGTTACTATTCGTACTTATTCTGGCTGCGTGCGGGAGTGATGACGACAGCGATAACAAGCCGCCCGCCAGCCGCCCGGTGACTTTGCAACCGCAGCCCGACGCGACGCGGCTGCCCGGATGTACGACCGTCGATTTGGAAAACTGGTATGAAATTGTCAGCACCAATCTGACAGAATTCAGCACGGTTAGCGCGGAAGCGATCAGCCTGCCCGCCGCCGATCTGATGCCCAAACTGAGCCGACTGGTGGAACTGGGCGATTGGATCGCGCGGACCCCCGTGCCGGAAGACTGCGCGCTGGCACTGCGGGGACAGATTATGAGTCCGATCAGCACGATTCTGGCAACGTTCCAGCAGTATGCCAATCAGGAAATGACACAGGATGAAATGCGTCCGATTGTCGAAGCGGCCAACAGCGCGCTCAATAACGAGATCGCCAGTGGGTTGGCGGGGACACAATCGCAGCTTGAGGTCCAATTGCAAATCGACGCCGCAGAAGCACAGCAGCAATAAAAGCAAAAAGCTTTCGCCTTTTCCACGAGTGAACGGGGCAATTCACGAATTGCCCCTACAGCCGATCTATCAAGTCAGTCAAATGCCCACTTCTTTTCGGCTACAAACGATATGATATTCCGCACTCTTGCTTGCCCTCTAACGTGTCAGGTATAATCGGTGGCACTAAAAATATTTCTCAAATTAAGTAGATTTACGTCCTTTCACTCAGTTGACAATTCATCACCGATTGGGGAGATATAACGATGTCCGGACATAATAAGTGGTCAACCATTAAACGCAAAAAAGGCGCAGAAGACGCCAAGCGCGGCAAGATCTTCACGCGCATCACGCGTGAAATCATGATGGCGGCGCGCGAAGGCGGAGCTGATCCCGACTCGAATTCGTCGCTGCGGATTGCCGTAGACAAAGCCCGTGCGAACAACATGCCCAAAGATAATATCGAACGGGCGATTAATCGCGGGGCGGGCGTTGGTGAAGATGCCGTCACGATGGAAGAGATCATCTATGAAGGCTTTGCCCCACACGGCATCGCCCTGGTGATTACCACGCTGACGGACAACAAAAACCGCACCCTGGCCGACATTAAATACGTCTTTAACCGGAACGGCGGCCAATTCGCCAGTGCAGGGTCGGTCACGTGGCAGTTTGACCAAAAAGGGTATATTTCGATTAATGGCGCAGGCGTCAACTATGACGATCTGTTCATGATCGCCGCCGACGCGGGCGCGGATGATGTTCAGGAAGAAGATGAGAATTACTCAATTTATACTCCCCGCGAAGAATTGGGAGCCGTCGCCAAAGCGCTAAGTGAGGCTAAGTATAAGGTCGAAGAGCGCGAATTGATTTGGGTGCCGAAGAATGAAGTCGAACTGAGCGTACAGGATTCAATTCAGGTCATGGGTATGATCGAAAAACTGGAAGAACTGGACGACGTGCAGACAGTGGCGTCGAACCTGGGCATCAGCGACGAAGTGGCAGCAGCGCTCGAAACGGCGTAGTTTACCCCTATCCCCTCCCCAGAAAGGGAGAAGGTACTTCTGGCCGCGAACCGCAGCACGGCACGCGGCCTTATTTATTTGTGGAGAATAGAACATATGCTCGTACTTGGCATTGATCCTGGCACTGCGACCACCGGATTCGGGCTGGTGCGCGAACTGGCAAACGGCGATTTGCAGGCCGTGCATTATGGTGTCATCACGACGCAGGCGAAAATGCCGATGCCCAGCCGCCTGATGATTATCTATGAGGAAATGCAGAAGCTGATCGTAGGGTACAAGCCGGATTCTGCCGCGATTGAAAATCTGTTTTTCGGGAAAAACGTTACCACCGGGATCACAGTGGCACAGGGGCGCGGAGTCATTCTGCTGGCGCTGGCACAGGCGGGGCTGACGATTCATGAGTACAAACCTTCGGAGATCAAACAGGCGATTGCCGGGTATGGCAACGCGGATAAACCCCAGGTGCAGGAAATGATCCGGCAACTGCTGAACCTGGATCAGATTCCGCGCCCGGATGATGCGGCTGACGGACTTGGCGTGGCGATCACCGATCTCAACAGCAGTCGCTTTGAACGCATGGCCGGATCATAGTCGGGATGCCCAAAAGCAAGCTATAATCAGCCCAGCGCATCAGGAGGGATAGCTATGATCGACATCATCAGTGGACCGGTTGCCGCCAGCGGTAAAGATTATGTCGTGGTAATGGTAGGGGGAATCGGGCTGCATATATCAGTCCCGAAGTCAGTCTTTGACCATCTGGACGGCCACACGCTCACGTTGTATACACACCTGGTAGTGCGCGAGGATGCGCTGACGCTGTTCGGCTTCGCGGAACCGGAAGAACGCACCATGTTCGACCTGCTGCTGACAGTAAGTGGTGTGGGGCCGCGCATCGCGCTGGCGGTGCTCAGCACGCTAACAGTGGAACATCTGAAAAATGCTGTCGCTCGCGAAGAGCCGGAAATCCTGACACGGGTGCCGGGTGTGGGCAAAAAACTGGCGCAGAAGGTTGTGTTCGAGTTGAAGGATAAGCTGGCGCTGGATACCATCACCGGGCTGGCAGCGATCAGCGATCTTGACACGGATGTACTGGCGACGCTGACGGCGCTCGGTTACAGTGTGGTTGAGGCGCAGGCCGCGCTGCAATCCATTCCACGTGACGCACCACAGGATATTGAAGAACGGGTCCGGTTGGCACTCAATTATTTCGCATAGGGCAGAAGATCACATGGCGGAAAACGAACTCAAAGGCACCCGTATCCCGGTGCTGGATAAGGGCTGGGTCGAACTTCAGGATTGGATGGGCGATGACCTGGCGATTGTGAACGCGGCGCGAGTGTCGTTTCTGGGCGAAAGCAAGGGGGACGAACGCGACAAAAAGCTGCTGTTCTATCTGATGCAGCACCGCCACACGACCCCGTTCGAAATGGTAGAGTTTAAGTTTCGGGTCAAGTGTCCGATCATCGTGGCACGGCAGTGGATGCGGCATCGCGTGTTTTCGTTTAATGAAGTAAGCCGGCGTTATACATCGGAAGCCATCGAATTCTATATTCCATCCGTCTGGCGCACGCAATCCAGCGATAACAAGCAGGCCAGCGCGGGCGAACTCGACCAAGAAGCGGCGCACAAGCTCACAGCGGCCCTAGAAAGCTACAGCCAGCAGGCGCTCGCGCTTTACCATGAGGCGCTTGAGGCGGGTGTGGCGCGCGAAATGGCGCGGCTGTTTTTGCCGCACAACCTGTATACGGAATTTATCGCCAAAATCGACGCGCATAACCTGATGCACTTTTTGCGGCTGCGGATGGCTCCCGATGCACAGTATGAAATCCGGCAGTATGCGTGGGCGATCTACGAGCACCTGTTCAAACCCGCCCTGCCCTGGACGGCGGAAGCGTTCGAAAAGTTTGTGCTGCCAGAGTTGGGGCCGATCAAAAATGAGCAGGGGTAGGTTGGCGAACCTACCCCCACAGTACGGCTACGATCCTGTATCGAATGTCACCACGATCTCATTGCTGATCGGGTAACAGAGGGGGTTGCCCGTTTCATCGAGCGGAGTGACCTGCCACGAATAAACGTTGGCCTGGGTAAAGGTTTCGCCGGGGACGGTAAAGGAACCTGTCAGCACGGTTTCGCTCACCACGACCCCGCCGCCGGGATGCCGGACTTCGACCAGATAAGCCGCCGCCCATGATACCGGAATCCAGCTCACCACAAAGGGCTGGCCCACGTAGGTGCCGGGATTGTTGCTGCCCTCGGCCAGTTCTTTACAAAAAGCGGGCTGAGGGGTCCAGGTGGGGCCAGCGGGGAGCGGAGTCGGCATGAGCGGATCAATGCCGGACGAGGTAGGCCGCATACCGGGAGTCCGCGATGGAATGGGTGTCCAGGTGGGCGGGAAAATGGATGTCGCGGCACCCGATGCACCGCCGGAAGACCCCGAACTACCCGCATCACCAGCCGCACCGGAAGCGCCAGAGGTTCCGCTATTTGAATCTGGGGCCGCTTGTCCGGTTGGAGTCGGCGAGGCACGGAAACCGGGCGGGCTAGCGGTCCAGGTGGGCGGGAAAACGGACGTCGAATCGGAAGAAGACAACGCCGAGTCTGCCGCCGTAGTTGGCGTTGGAGTCAGCGAAGCGCGGAAACCGGGCGGGCTGGCCGTCCAGGTGGGCGGCATGCCGGGTGTGGCGGTTGGCGCAAGCGTCCCATCGCCGGAAGATTGCTCTCCTCCATCACTATCGTTCGCCCCACTGCTATTCGTAGGCTGCGAATTGGAGGGCTTATCTTCCTTGTCTTTGTCACCGCAGGCCGCCAACAGCAGCGCCGCGATCACGACGAGTATGAACCAGACTTTGCGCATGGAACAGTCCTTCCCGCGTTTTACAACACGTATCCAAATAACAACCCGAAGATCGCCAGGATGACCAATACAATCAACGCCCCTGCACCGAGCGTCGCATAAATTACGGCGGGTTTTCCGGCATGCCAGGGGCCGTTCATATCAAAGCCTACCATCGCCCACCAGCCGACACCATAGAACACAAGTCCCAGCACGGCAGCGATCAGTGCCGGAAGCATGGGGTCCATATCGCCTTCCACCACATTATCGATCAGGACACGATCAATAATGAAGGAGACCAGAATCACGAGAAACAGCGTGATTAAAAGGCTGAGGATAATTCGTTCCAGCCGGGGCAGACGATCCAGACGTGCGGCCCAGCGCTGCGAACGTGTTAAGTTAGAGTGACCCGATTTGGATCGAGACATAATGGCCCCCGTCAGGTTGGGAAAAAAGTATTGATCAAACCCGTCGCCGTGCGCTCGAAATAGGTCTGCATGTCGCTGCGCGCGGGTTCGGGAATCTGCACTTCATCCAGCGCGGCCAACATATGCCGAATCCAGACGTTGCGCGCATCTTCATCAATCCTAAACGGAGAATGGCGCATGCGCAAGCGGGGGTGTCCGCGCTGGTCGCTGTAGGTGGTTGGCCCGCCGAAAAACTGGATCAAAAAAAGGCGCAGACGAAGCTCCGCGCCTTCCAGATCGTGTTCAGGATACATCGGACGCAGCACCGGATCGACGGCGACGCGCTGGTAAAAGGCGCGTACCAGCCGCTCAAAACCTTCAGGGCCGATCTGTTCGTAGATGGTGGGTGGCATCCAACTTCCCTAGCGAATACGCATATAATTCGTGCAGCCAGCGGCTTCAAACACGGCCTGAAATTCATCCGGCGTATCTTCGAAGTCGGCCAGCCATGTGTCGGCAGTCCGCACGATCAGAAAATTCACCAGATTACGGTCATAGCTGCCTGCATCGTGGATATTCTGGACCACCGGCGGAGTGACCGTCACACACCACGCTTCGGATACCGGCTCGCCCCAGGTCAGGGAGAGGGCATCGACGTGTTTGGCCTTTTCCGCCGTGTCTACCTTGTGATTAATGGGCTGCAAGGATG
>DATAMF010000423.1:0-2824 GCA_036260665.1 Aggregatilineaceae bacterium
CACCCCAGCCATCGGTTCGACTATCGCGGAAAGTTGGCCGTACCAAAAACTGCGACCTGCCGACATGCCTTCGCCGCGCAAGGGCATCGAGACGGCCAAACCTTCGGGGAAATTTTGGATGCCGACGCCCAGCGCGAGAGCCAGCGCCGCCGCCACGCTGGCATCGGGAACATTCGCCCCTGCCGCCCCAAAGGCAACCCCAATCGCCAGCCCTTCGGGGATGTTGTGCATGGTGATCGCCAGCACCAACAGAATGCTGCGCCGCCAGGTGGTATGCAGTCCCTCGGCGGCTTCAATCGGTTCGTGGAGATGCAGGTGGGGGATCACCAGGTCCAGCCCGCGCAAAAAGACCCCGCCGAGCAAAAAGCCGACGACTGCCGGGACATAGGCGGGTAAGGCACTGTCTTCGCCCAGTTCGATAGCCGGGGCGAGCAGTGACCAATAACTAGCGGCGATCATCACGCCAGCGGCGAATCCGAGCATCGTATCGAGCAGACGGCGGCTCATGGAGCGGGTCAGAAAGACTGCCGCCGCCCCCAGGGCGGTTACTCCCCAGGTGAAAAGGGTTGCTAGCAATGCCTGCACGACGGGGTGCAGGTCTTCCATCAGACTGATCATAAGTTAATCCATTACAGGGCAGCAATTCGAAGTAAACGCAATGTTTGGGACGAAAAATACTGTTTCATAAAGGCTCTACCCCTCCCAAAATCCCTCCCCACGACGTGGAGAGGGACTTGAGCCGCACGGACTCCACAAAGGGGAAAGAGGTAAATCTGCAAAGATAGAGATAAAGGCTTCAAGCCGTAATCCCATCTAATATTACAGCAGCGCTTAGGTAGCGCCAATATCCATAGCATTTAGGCGAAGGGTGAGATTATCTGCGGCGGGAGTAGTCATCTAAAGTTCAGTGGTTGACTCTGGCAAAAACATCTCGATCTTGTTGCGGATGTAGGCTTTCATTGCCTCAAGTTCCGCAATACGCGCGTCGATCTCAAGCAGTTTGTTATCAAAAAATTCGCGTTTCTCCTGTGGCGTTAGCTCATTCGATTCCCAGGCGTCAATGGAACGACTAATCTCAGCGAGGGTCAAGCCTACCACCTGCCCCTGCCGGATCAGCTTCAGGCGCTGCACGGCAGCATCGGTATAGTCACGATAGCTGTTCTCACAGCGGACAAAGTGCCGACTGTCGAGCAGCTTACGTTTCTCGTAGAACCTGATGGTGTCCACTGTTAGCCCAACTGTCTTTGCCAATTCGCCGATGCGCATAAGCCACTCTTGACTCTGGAGTATGCTCCAGAGTTTATACTGATCTGGTATCCGGCACAACCAGTGAGGTGAAAACAAAATGGTTAACTCCTATGTGGTGATCACGGGCGCATCGAAGGGGATTGGGCGGGCGACGGCGCTCTATCTGGATAAGAAAGGATTCCATGTTTTTGCAGGCGTGCGCAATCCCGAAGATGGTGAGGCACTCTGTCAGGGTGCGTCGGAACGGTTGACGCCCGTTATACTGGACATCACTAAGCAGGACCAGATTACGCAGGCAGCCAAACAAATTGAACAATGTGTCGGCAGCAGCGGACTCGCAGGGATAGTTAACAACGCCGGGATGGTTGCAGCCGCACCGCTGGAATTCCTGCCGATTGACGAGTTCCGCTATCAGCTTGAAGTGAATCTGGTCGGTCAACTCGCGGTGACGCAGGCCGTTTTACCTCTGATCCGGCTGGGCAAAGGGCGAATCATTAACATCAGTTCCATTGGCGGGCGCATTGCGGGCGGCATGATTGGGGCCTACCACGCCTCAAAATTTGCACTCGAAGCGTTGAGTGATACCTTGCGGGTGGAGTTAAAGCCCTGGGGAATTGAGGTGATCTGTATCGAGCCGGGCGCGATTGCGACACCCATTTGGGAAACGTCGGTGGCAACATTAAATCGAATTATCTCATCAACTGCCGCCAAAATGTACGCCCCGCAAATCGCACAGACAAGGGCTAATGCAGCCTCCGCATACAAACAAGGGCTACCACCGGAGAAGGTGGCAGAAATAATCGAGCGCGCCCTCATCACGAAACGGCCCAAAACGCGCTATCTGGTGGGAAGGGACGCAATGATTGCAGGCCACCTCATTGCCCGTCTACCGGACCGGCTGCGGGATCGGCTGATGAGTCAACGCTAAAAGGCTACATGCGAAGGCTGCGCCACTCATTTCTTTAGCCCATCCCCCCTACGCGGCTCATCATGACCCACAATTCGGGGTGGCGGGCGGTTGACCCCGAAACCCCGGCCCCTTTCCCCACTTCGTAGAGAAAGGGGAGCAAGGCGAACCCTAACCCCCGACCCCTTCTCGCAAGCAGGAAGGGGGGAAAAGCGGGCGCAGCCCTTTTATTTTCGGCCTAATTTTTAAAATGGTTAGCCGCCACCACCGCCGCCGGACGTGATGCCGCCATCGGTCATGGCGCGGGCATCGAGCGCGGCGCGGGCTTCGTCTTCTTGCATATAACCTAACTCGACCACCACATCCAAAATCGAGCGGTTGGTGGACATGGCTTTTTTGGCGACTTCCGCGCCCTTCAGATAGCCGATGATCGGGTTGAGGGCGGTGACGAGAATCGCGTTTTTGCCCAGCCAGCCTGCGGCTTTATCGCGGTTGGCGGTGATGCCGATCACGCATTTTTCGGTGAAGGCGTTCACCGCGCCGATGGTGACATGCATCATCTCGAACAAATTGTGAGCGATGATCGGCATCATCACATTCAGCTCAAGCTGACCCGCCTGCCCTGCCAGGGTCACGGTGAGATCATTGCCCATGACATGGAACATCGCC
>DATAMF010000338.1:0-2649 GCA_036260665.1 Aggregatilineaceae bacterium
GCGGGTGGCGGAACTGCTGGGCCAGCTCGAAACGGCAGCCAAGAGCAGCGACAATCTGATGCCGCTGTTCATCACCTGTGTGGAAAACGATATTACACTCGGTGAAATTTGTCATGTGCTGCGCGGCGTGTTTGGCGAGTACCGTCCGAGCGTCACCATTTAGGGGGGAATTCAGGGGTGTCGGAGAAAGAAAGCCGGTATTTAATTGTAGGGCCGGGGCGCACCGGATCGAGTCTGTTGTCTGCGATTCTGGTGAATATAGGGGCCAGTTTTGATCTGCCGGTGCTGGAAAACTGGGAATCACGGGCGGGCGCGTATGAGCACCCGCTGATTCATTCGGCGCGGCGCTGGCAGTTGCGCATGCTCAAAATTGACGACTCGCTGATTCCGAACGGAATCGGCGAGTCGTTGTGTGCCAAACGGATGCAGCATGATCTGCGTGAGGTGTTGGAACGGGCGTGTTATGTCAAGTCGTCCGATCTCGTGTGGCTGGTGCATCCGATTTATAAACTGGGGTACTGGCCCCGGATCATTGTGTCGTACCGCGATTTTATGGGCTACGCGCGCAGCCGCTATTTGAAGTATGGCTTCGCGATGCACCAACTGGTGCAGATGTATGTTGAAGTGTACAGCACGGCGCTGCTCGAACTGCATACGTTTGGCGGATGTGTGATCGATTACGCGGATATGCTGACCGAACGCGAAACCGGGTGGGCTAATGCGCTGTCGCAGATCAGCGGGATCAGCATGCAAAGCATTCTGGACGAACGCGGCAAGATCGTCGATCACGAGCCGCGTCCCGCGCTGCCGCTGTATGATTTTCTGGCCTGCCAGGACGATCTGACGCGGATTCAGGATAGTTTTGAGGCGCTAAAAGGCGTCGTGGTCGAGCCGAAGTAAAGCGAGTCAATCGATGGCGGGAACGGTGGGCGTTTTACTGATCGGAATTCTGCTGCTGGTGATCGGTGGGCGGCAGATTGGACGCTGGATGCAGGACCGGCGCTGGGTTGCCCGCTTTCGATCCTGGCCGACAGCGATAGGGAAAATCACGCAGTCGCGGGTGAAGTTCGACGGACCGCTGGATGATCCTGAATTTTCACATGCCTATGTGCCGGACATTGGATATAAGTATATCGTGAACGGCGTGACCTATACCGGAACGGCCTACGCGGATCGTGATCCAGACCTCGAAGACACGGTGCGGGAACTGGTGGCGCAGTATCCGCTGGGGCAGACGATTACCGTCCGCTATGATGCGCGTTATCCGCGCGATTCGATCATCGAGACGCTGGAAGATTACCCCGCATGGAAGCCGTTGGGAATCGGCCTGATCGCACTGGTGGTAGGGCTGGCACTTGTCAGTGTGATATTGATACCCCTACTCTAGGGGCTGTCATGGCATCCACTGAACGCCATCAGCCCCGGTTCCGCCTTACCGACCGACTACTCACGCTGCTAGCCGTGTGGGCCGCGCGGCTGCGCCAATTGGTTTGATTGGCCCCAACGGGCGTTTTGCAGGAAAATAGAGATACAGAACAGATTGTCAAAGAGGAATGCCATGTATATTGCTTGTCCGCGCTGCGATTGGCGACCGCAGCCCAGCGACCGTTGGACCTGTTCGTGCGGCTATCGGTGGCATACCTTCGATACACACGGCGTCTGCCCGACCTGTGGCAACGTTTGGACAGAAACGCAGTGTACCGTCCGGCGCGGCTGTGGGCAGTGGTCCGATCATGCCGACTGGTATCACGACGATGATGAACTCACGGTCGAAGATTACCTCGCCAACCCCCACCTGATCACCGTACCGGAGCCGGTCATCACGCCGGTAGATGAACTGCTGACACGCGCCGATCAAATTGTGGAAGAACTTCGCCTGTTTTCGGAAGTCGATGAACAGGATCGGGTGGACATCCGGCGGATTGTGCTGACGGAACGCCATTTGACCCGCACCAGCGGCCACGTGATCGCGGTGGTGCCGATTGGCCCGGTAGCCCCCTTTATCCTGGATGGAACGGTGGAGGTACTGGAGTCGATCTTTGTCCACCAGATTCGCGTGTGCGATCCGGTGCTGCCCCACCCCGATGCGCTGAATATGCAGCGCCGCCAGTTTCGCGTCTCATTTTTGCTGGACAAACTGGCCGATGCCTTTGATCCTGATGTGTTTCGCGTCGTGGGACTGATCGACGCGGAAATTTATATCGTGGGAACTAATTTTGTGTACGGCTGGCACTGGCCGGGCGGCAGTTCAACTATCGTTGGCTACCGCCCTTTTTATGCACCCAATTCGATCCCCGGCGAAAGTCCTGAAGAGATGCTGCGCCGCCGTGTGACCGCGACGGTGATCAGCCAGATGCGGAGCCTGTTGGGGCTGGGGGTGTGCGCTACGACAGGCTGCGCCGGGAATTTCAGCCACAGCCTCGAAGATACCGATCAAAAACGAGCGTGGTTGTGCCCTGACTGTCGGAGCCGTCTGGCGACATGGATCAGGCCGGAGCTGCGGTAGGGATAACCTATGCGGATGCGCCGTTTCTTTCGCAGTTTCGGGTTTATCTTTGTCCTGAGTTTGATCGCCGCCAAAGTGCTGATCGAACTGACCTCCCCGGTTTTTGCCTTCCTGCTGGCGATGCTGCTGCCGATCCCGGCGTC
>DATAMF010000339.1:0-2049 GCA_036260665.1 Aggregatilineaceae bacterium
ATTCCGTATAAACTGGACATCTATCCCTTCTATGCCTCAGATGGGGAGGCCTATTGGCAGGCAGGCGGCGCAGCCCAGGTCGCCCTGATTGGTCCCGGCGTAGATGCGTCGCATGCATACGAACGCACCCACCAGGACAGCCTGATGTATTCGGCCCACTTAACCGCATGTTTCCTGTTATCTTGAACGAGGAGCTAGTATGACGATGCGCGGCGTTCTGTTTGACATGGGGGGAACCCTGCTGCATTACAAGCCTGAAGGCAAAGAATGGGAAGACGCGGAGAAGGTCGGCGCGCTGGGTGTGTATAAACGCCTGCTCGAACACCAGCATACCCTTCCCCCCGAAGCTGAAGCGATGGATAAGGCCTGGGCCTACGTGTGCACGCTGTGGAATAACCTGGACGCATATGATGTCAAACAGTTGAAACTCGGCCACCAATTGATCAAAGTGGCCGAGCAGTGGGGGATTCAAAATCTCGCACCGGAACTGGTCGAATCGCTGTCCGAGGCTTATATGGAGGCGATCCGATCCCATGTGCGTCCGACGGATGGCGCACTTGAAACGCTGCAAATATTAAAGGCGCAGGGTTACCAGATTGGCCTCATCTCAAACACCATCTGGCCCGGTCAGGTTCATCTTGAACACATGGGCTATTTTGGGCTGCTGCCCTATTGCGACGACACGATCTTTTCGTCAGATGTAGATGCCTGGAAGCCCCATGCGGATATATTTGAGATGGGATTAAAACGGCTGAATTTACAGGCTGATGAAGCCGTGTTTGTGGGTGACAGCCTGTACTTTGATGTGTGGGGAGCCAAACAGTCGGGAATCCGCGCGGTGTGGATCGAACAGACTGATCTCTGGCTGCCGGATGGTATTCAGGTGGTGCCCGATGCCAGTATCAAACGGCTGCCGGAATTGATTGATGTGTTGGATGGCTGGCAATGACCAAAGTAGATGATCCGCTCGACCATTTGCCCGGTATGCCCAAACGCCCCTCTGAAGTCGTGCTTCCGCGCCGGATTCCGGTCTGGTTGATATTGACAGTCGTCCTGGTTGTGTTTGGGGCGGCGGGAGGGCTGTGGTATTTTTTCTGGCCGCTGGATGCTCCAGTTTCAGAGAGTGTCAAAACACACTATGCCAACCTGGAAAGAGGCACGACGGAAGAAGGCTTTCCCCGACTGGGATCGGCTGATGCGCCCGTGCTTATCGAGGATTTTTCGAGTTACGCCTGTCCGCACTGCCGCGATTTTCATGAAGAGCGGTTGGATGATTTGCTGGATGAAATTGCAGCGGGGGATGTCCAGTTTGTGCTGATCCCGATTACATCGATTGGCCCCGGCGCAGAAAATGCGGCAGAAGCGGCTATGTGTGCGGGCGAACAGGGCATGTTTTGGGAAATGAGTGATGTGCTGTTCAATTGGCAGGAACGCTATACGCTGCGGGCCTTTGATGGGCGGCGGCTGGAAAAAGGCGCGGAAAAGTTAGGGCTGGACATCACGGCCTTCGCGGAATGTATGGATCAGCAAAATCCGGTACTGGATCGGGCTTTGACGACGTTTAAGCAGCGGGGATTGAAGGGCACTCCAACGCTCTTTATTAATGGTTCGGAATTAGCCAATTTTGCCCAGCTAGAAAATTTAAGCAACCTGGCAGACCAACTGCGCGAAGAGGGATCATGACGGATATTGTAGTGGATGCACACCTCGATGTAGCCTGGAATTATTTGAATCATGGGCGCGAGTTCACACGCAGCGCCTGGGATAAACGCCGCCGCGAGACAGACCCGGTCCTGTTGGCACACTATGGCTATTCGATGGTGGGCCTGCCCGAACTGCTGCTGGGGCGGGTTGCGGTGTTTGGGGCGGCGATCTTCACCTCACCCGCTGCGCATGTGATGTATCCTGACGAGCGTATTTTTTATAAAACGCCGGACGAAGCATATCGTCAGGGTAAGCGGCAGATGGATTATTACCATCAACTGGCGGACGAAAACGAACAGGTCCGACTGATCCAATCGAAAGCTGATCTGGATGCAGTGTTAGCCA
>DATAMF010000343.1:0-1541 GCA_036260665.1 Aggregatilineaceae bacterium
ATAAGTGAATAAAACGAGACAGCGCTTCATCCCAGGCCGTAGTAGGTTGAGGTTTAAAGTGAACGATCTGCTGTGTACGGCTCAGAATTGCGCGGGCCTGCGCCAGACTCTCGATTTCGCCCAACGCGATCAACTGGACAATGGCATTGCCCAGCGCGGTTGCTTCATAGGGGCCAACCAGCACCTCACGCCCTGTTGCGTCGGCAGTCATCTGGCATAACAGCTTGTTACGGCCCCCGCCGCCAATGATATGCAGGCGATCAACGGACTTATTCGCCAGTTCAACCAGTTTATCAAGCGTCACGCGGTACTTAAGCGCCAAACTCTCGAATATAGCCCGCGTCATCTGCCCCACCGTTTCCGGCTCCGGTTGATCGGTTTGGCGGCAAAAGGCGCGAATACGGGAGGGCATATCGCCAGGAGCTAAAAATTCAGCCGCATCGGGATCAATCAGACTGCGGAACGGTTCGGCCTCGCCTGCTTCAATCGTAAGCTGATCATACGAATAATTGGTTCCTTCAGCGGCCCAGGTCGCCCGACACTGCTGGATCATCCACAGGCCCTGGACATTTTTCAAAAAGCGAAATGTGTTGGCAAAGCCGCCTTCGTTAGTGACATTTGCCGCCGCTGCGGCTTCATTGATGATCGGCTGGGAGACTTCCAGCCCTAACAGACTCCATGTACCGCTGCTCAGATAGGCAAAATTTTCAGTGGTGGTCGGCACGGCAACCACCGCCGAAGCGGTGTCGTGCGTCGTGGGTGCGATCACCTTTAGGCCCTTGTAGGATCCTCGCTGGCTGCCGGGAGGGATCATTGCGGGGAAAATAGTGGTGGGAAAACCCAGCGCTGCCATCGTCTCGCGATCCCAATCCCCGGTTTGCGGGTTGAACATCTGCGTTGTGGTCGCATGGGTGAATTCGCAGCCGATTTCACCGGATAACCAATAGGTGAGCAAATCAGGTATCGAGAGGTAGGTTTGGGCCAGATCAAGCAGTGGGCTGTGGTTTTTGACCAGACTCGCCATCTGATACAATGTATTCAACTGCATGAACTGAATGCCTGTACGCGCAAAAATAGTGGACCGGGGAACGCGCTCGAAAACCCACTGCATCAATCCATCGGTGCGCGTATCCCGATAATGTACCGGGTTGCCAAGCAGGTTTCCACCCTGATCGAGTAAACCGAAATCAACTCCCCACGTATCAACCCCGACACTGCTCGCCCCACCGGGTACTTGCGCAATGCCCGTCTGAATTTCATGCCACAACCTTAAAATATCCCAATAGAGAGTATTCTGAGCGCAGACCGGGGTATTGTCGAAACGCCGGATTTCGGTTTGGGCCAGTGTCTCTCCATCAAAACGAACATCCATCACCCGCCCGGATTCTGCGCCTAAATCGACTGCGATAACGTGGCATGGCTTCATGGAATGACCTCATTCAAGTGCAGCACGGCTCAATCCCTCTATGCAGAGAAGCATCTCCATTTTCGCCGCTTTTGTCTCTTGAGTCCAGTTGGGCGGATGACGCCGGAACAAACAA
>DATAMF010000345.1:0-27744 GCA_036260665.1 Aggregatilineaceae bacterium
AGATGCTGGCCTGCTGCTCCGGCGGAATCCCGATCCCGGTATCTTCAATGTTGAAAATTACCCATTCCCGATCTTCCAGCCAGCCGAGCAGCGGCAGGTTAAACTGATCGCTTCGGCCTTTTTTCACCGTGACATTTCGCGCGCTCAGCTTCACATATCCGGCTGGTGTGAACTTGACCGCGTTCCCCAACAGATTCAGCAAAATCTGCCGGATGCGTAATTCGTCGCCCCGGATGAGACGCAGCGGCGTTTCCAGTTCCAGTTCCATCGCCAGATTTTTCGTGGTCATCAGCGGTTCAACCGTGCCGAGCAGCCCATCAATCAGCGGCGCGAGGCGCAGCGGCGTCAGGCTCAACTCCATCCGCCCGCCTTCGATCCGGCTCAGGTCGAGAATATCGTTGATCAGCGCCAGCAGGTTTAAGCCGTTCCGGTGAATCTTCTCCACCCGATCATTCTGTTTTTCGCTCAAATCGCCGTAGATATTTTTCAGCAGCAGTTCGCTGTAGCCCACAATCGAGTTCAGCGGCGTGCGCAGTTCATGGCTCATATTCGCCAGAAACTCGCTTTTATAGCGGCTGGTTTCGCGCAGTTCATCGTTCAGCCGTTCCGCGCGGGCTTTTTCAGCCGCCAATTCATTGATCACCTGCCGCAAATCCTGGTTGGCGACGCGCAGTTCTTCGTTCCGTTCGCGCAGCGGGTTAAACAACTGCCAGCGCAGCACCGCATACCCGATCAGCATCGCGGCGATGGTGGTTAGGCTGATGTCCACCGGATACGTGCGCAGCGGTGGGATCACGTTCGTCAGATACCCGACCAGCAGCAGCAGCACCGGCAGTTCCAACGGGCGTGTTTGCGCCGTGGGATGAATCCGCAGCAGCAGGTACGATGCGCCGCCGTAGATCAGCACATGCCCCAGCGCGATATAACCCGCCAGCTTCAGTTCATAGTCCCACGTGTCCTCGTTCGGATGGTAAATCACCGCCCGATCAGTCCACAGCAGCAGCCAAAACCCGACCAGAAACACCGCGGCCCAGATCGCCAGCCCCGTGAGGCCAATCGTCGTCTGGTCTTCCGAACGCCGCAGCGCCAGCACGAACAGATACAGGATAATCGGCACCGTCACCAGGCCGCTGAAGACCAGATAGAAATTCGCCTGACCGTCCAGCGGACTCAAATCGGGCACCACGCGCGTCATCGAAAAAAAGGACCAGATCCCCAGCGATCCCAAAAACAGCGCGAACCACCCGTTAAGCGCGGTTCGCTGTGGCTGAATCAGCGTGACGAATACCAGCCCAGCAGCGATACTGAATGAGATGCCGTTAGCTAAGATGATGAGTGCTGTTTGAAGCGCCATGCTTCCCCCACCTATCCACGTGCGGCAGGCAGCGTGAACGTAAACCGGCTCCCCTGCCCCGGTACACTCTCAACCCAGATCGCGCCTTCCATCAACTCGACCAGCTTTTTGCTGATCGCCAAACCTAATCCCGTCCCGCCGTAGGAGCGTGTCGGGCTGCCATCGGCCTGCCGGAATTCATCAAAGATAATCCGCTGATCCTCCGGCGTTATCCCGATCCCGGAATCCGCCACCGTCACTTCAACATACAGCCGGTCTTCATACCGGCTTTCTTGCGCCGATACCGTGATCCCGCCTTCTTCGGTGAACTTGACCGCGTTGCTGAGCAGATTCGTGACCACCTGCTCCAACCGCTGCGGGTCCGCGATCACCGGCGGCAGTCCGTTTGGAATATTCACCGCGACGTTCAGCCCTTTGGCCGTCGCCTGCGCCTCGATGCTCTGCACCACCGCCTGAATCGTGCTGCGCAGGTCCATCCGATCCATGTGCATATCCATCCGCCCCGCGTCGATCTTGGAAATATCGAGCAGATCATCGATCAGCGTCAGCAGATGCCGCCCATTTTTCAGAATCCGTTCGACGCGGCTGGTTTGTGTTTCATTCAGATCGCCGTAAATTCCGCCCAGCAGCGTATCGCTGAACCCGATAATGCTGTTCATCGGCGTGCGCAGTTCATGGCTGATCGTGGCGAGAAATTCGCTGCGCAGCCGGTTCGCCTCGCTCAGTTCCACCGCCCGCTGTTCCAGTTGGCGGAACAACATCGCATTATCCAGCGCAATCGTCCCTTGCAGCACCAGCGTTTGCGCCAGCAGAATATCATCTTCGGTGAACACCCGTCCCACCAACTGATCGGCCCATTCCACCACCCCGATCACCCGTTCCCCGGCGTACATCGGCAGGATCAGTTGGCTTTGATTGCCCATCCGTTCCATCCAATCATGCGCCTGTTGGTGAACATGGGAGTCATGCAGGTACACCGTCACCGGCTGCCGCGTGCGGATCGCTTGGGCCATCGCATAGTGTTCGCCCAGGTCCAGCCGTGTGCCCTTTGCCAGCGACCCTTTCTGGAACTCATGGTGTGGTGCGCGATAATCCGCTTCCACAAAGACCGCGTGATGCAGCGTATCATACAGCCCCACCATGCAGCTTGACGTATTCAGCGCCCGGTTCATATGCCGCACCATCGCCTGCGTCAGTTCGTTGTAATTCAGAATCGAGGTGAGGTCCTGTCCGATCTGGTGGACGATGCGCTGTTCCAGCAGTCGCCGCTGCGCCTGATCGTACAGCCGCGCATTTTCGAGCGCGATGCTCACCTGCGTCGCCAGCGTTTCCATGCCATCGCATTCGATTTCGCTGAAGGCGTCTAACTGCGTTGACACCACTTCAATCGCCCCGATCACTTGACCTTCGTGCCGCAGCAGCACAATCAAAAAGCTTTGCAGGTTGTGGTGGTCGTTATAATGCACATAATCCGCGTCGTTGCGCACATCCGGCACGACCTGCGTTTCTCCCGTGCGAATCGCGCGCCCCAGAATACCCTCGGTAACCGGCCAGCTTGTGCTGCTGTCCAGGTACAGCATCGGAGTCGCCGCCGCACACGCCCGTACCGAGAGCGTCGTCCCATTATCATCAATCAGCAGCAGATACACCGCATCATGTTCAAAAATCTCGCGAACTTCATCCACCGTGCGCCGGATCAAGGCTTGAGTTTCCAGTGTCGCATAAAATTCCTGGCTCAGCCGGTTGATCCGATTCATCATTTCGGCGCGGCGGCGTTCACTATCAAACACCGCCAGACTGCCCATACTCAGGGCAATCTGGTTGGCAATCGTCTGGGCGATCTCAATCTGCGCCTTGTTGAAACTGCCGGTTCGCTGGTTAATGAGATGCAGCACGCCGAGCGTCCGGTTGCGCGTATTGAGCGGGCAGCCCAGCACATTCTGATAGTCCGCTGGGGCTTCTGGTGGACGGCTGTTAAAAATCGCCGCGCGCCCGGTGTGATACACATCCACCAGGTAGCCCGGCCCATCCAGCGGCAGTGTGCCTTCATGAAAAAACTGCCCAATCCCGTAGGTCGAAGGGCGATGCACTTCGAGTTCGTAGCTGATATGATCCGGCAGCAGCAGTTGCGCACCTTCGCAGTCGAGCAGTTCCGCCGTTTCGCGCAGCGCATCCGTCAGCATCTGATCGAGGTTCACCATCGCGCTGGTGATCGTCGTCAGCCGTTGCAGCGCGGTCATCTCCCGCAGCCGCACCCGCATATCCGCCAGCAGATCCCGGTGACTGTCCGCCAGTTGATCGTACTGCCGCGACAGGTGCAGCACCAGCGCCGCTTGATCGGCCAGCGTTTTGAGCGCCGGGATATGGTGTGGCTGGTACACATTCGGCTGGCAGTTTTCGACATTAAACACGCCCAGCAGCGTATGATCGAGCATCACGGGTACTGCGAGTTGCGACCGGGAAGTTGGGTCGATGAACAGGCAGCGCGGATCGGTGGTCATATCCTCGACCAGAATCACGTCCCGCGTTTGTGCCACCCGCCCGATAATGCCGGTTCCCAGCGGAATCGGAAACGGAGTCGTGCCTGCCGAACTCAAGTAGATGCTGGGCGTCAGTGTGCGCGTCCCCGGATCGTACAGGGCCAACCCGCCGCTGTCGAACGGAATCGTGCTTTGCGCGCGCCGGATGATGTCGAGCAGTAGATCGTGTAGCGTAAACAAAGAGGTAGAAGCCCGCTCGGACATAGGTCAACCCACCCGAATAAATATCCCACTTTGGTACTAGTGCTGTTATAGCCTGTTCTACGCGATTCACGCAACTACGCAGGTTAAGCGCTCGGTGAACTTAGCTGCCAAAACGATGATATTTGACATTTGGCTCTTACTCCAATCTGCAACTATACTGGTAGCGTTCCGATTCGCGCCGCACTCAGGACCATTTTATGCCCAAAGTGTTTATCAGCTACCGCCGCAGAACCAGCGCGATGCTGGCCCAGTTGATCGCCCGTGAACTTACCGAAAAAGGAATAAAAGCTTTTCTGGATACACGGCGTATTGACAGTGGTGGTCCCTTCCCCTTTCACTTACTTAAAGCAATCGAAGACTGCGACGTTTTTCTTTGCCTCATCGCCGATCAAACCTTCGAATCGGATTGGGTCCGGCGTGAAATCGCACACGCTCACAAATGTGGCAAGATTATGGTCCCGGTTTTTCAAGAGAGTCACACCGGCACTGTACAACCGCCCGATGTTCATGTGGCTGCGTTACTGCAATCACACGGCACGCGTGTTTTAGATATTCAGAATCTTTACCTGGATGAAACGATTGAGTTTTTAGTCAAACTCATCAGGAATACGACCCATGACCGTCGGCGTTTGCCGCTGCGCCTAGCGGTTACGCTCACCCTTTTGTTTGTCGTGAGCACAGTCATTTTTTCCCTTCTGAACCGCCAGGACGATGAATCAACAAATCCGACTTTATCTCCTTTACAGCGAACCTCAACCGCCCAGGCGCTCATCCCGACTCTCGAACCCACGCCCGATTTGACAGCAACCGCACATGAGCGCGAAACCGCTGTCGCGCAGTTGTTAACCGCATGGACTCCCCCACCCAAACCAACCAGCACACCACTTGGCGGTGGTTCTGGTTCAATCCTTTTTACGTTTTACTACAGCTCAAGCGGTTCCGAAAAAGACATTTATGCCATCAGCACAACAGGCGGCACCCCGACCAACTTGACCAATAATGAATCGGAAGACTATACCCCGGTTTGGTCCCCGGATGGCACGCACATTGCATTCGTTTCGAATCGGGATAACAACTGGGAAATTTATGTGATGGACCCCGATGGGCAGAATCCAATAAATATTACAAATAGCCCCTATACGGATGATGATCCAGTTTGGTCCCCCGACAGTTCCAAATTAGCGTTTACATCAAACCGTGACAACAATTGGGAAATTTATGTCGTAAATGTGGATGGCACCAATCTGCGTAATTTAACCAATCACGACGCTAACGATATCACCCCGAAGTGGTCGCCGGATGGATCAATGCTTGCGTTCGTAAGTAGTCGTGAGACGGGCAGCTACAACAACATTTATATAATGAACGCGGATGGGAGTAATAAACGGCGCTTAACGTCTTCAAATGGCAATGATAACGGGCCTTCCTGGTCCCCTGATGGGAAATTCGTTGCATTTTCCTCTTATGATACGACTTCCAGTACCGAGGAGATATACACCGTCGGCATTGAAGAACTGGAACTCACTAATCTCACTGAAAATTTTGCAATGGACAGTGAAAACCCAGTTTGGTCGCCGGTTGGGAATCAGATCGCCTTTATTGCGGACAATGATATTTACGTGGTCGATGTCGAAACCCTTGCGATAACCAATCTCACCAATTCTGCTGATTCGGATGATAGAAGTCCTATCTGGTCGCCGGATGGTCGTCTGATCGCTTTTTCATCGTGGCGCAACAATAACTACGACATCTATATCATGGATGCGAATGGCAGCAGCGGCTTTAATCTGATAAATAGCAGCGGCAGCTACGAAATCGAACCGAATTGGCAGCCTTTAGTACCTTAGGTTTACTGTGTTTGGCTAGCCCCGCGCACCAATATGCACTATACTGACCTCCATCCAAATCATTATTTACTTTGGGTGGGACTAATCAGCGTGACGGCTGCTAGTGATGTGACAATCCTCGTGATGGACGATGGACGCGATAACCGTGATTTCATCGTAGATTATGTGCTCAAGCCGAACGGCTTTAATTCGCTTGTAGCCCGTGATGGCATGGAAGGCATGGAAATGGTCCGCCAGCATCACCCCGATGTGATCCTGCTGGACCTCCAAATGCCGCGTATGAACGGCATGCAGGTGCTTGAAGCCCTCCACGCCGAAGGCTTCGACATCCCCGTGATCCTCATGACCTTTCACGGTTCCGAAGAAGTCGCCATCGAAGTCTTCCGCAAAGGCGTGCGCGACTATGTGAAAAAGCCCTATACTGTCGATGAAATGCTCGAAGCCATTGATCGCTGCCTGGGCGAAGTCCGCCTGCGCCGCGACAAAGACGCCCTCACCGAACGCCTGCTCCAGGCCAATTCCACCCTCAACCGCCGCATCAAAGAACTGAATACGCTCTACCAGATCGGCAGAAGTGTCACTGCCCTGACCAGCATGGATGAACTGATGCCCAAGATCGTCAATGCGGCGATCCACGTCATCGGGGCCGAACAGGGATCGCTGCTGCTGCTCGAAGGCGATCAGCTTGTCTGCCGCGCCATCAAGTTCGCAGGCGAGCCAGAAGCCCGCGCCGTGAACGATGTCAGCCGGGACCGGATCGCGTGGCAGGCGGTGCGGTTAGGGCGTCCGATTGTGCTCTCGCCGGAAGAACTGCGTCAGCACCACGCCACCAACCCCATGTTACCCTCGGCGGTAGCCTGTATTCCGCTGCTGGTTGGTGGTCGCGTGGTGGGCGTGCTCAGCGTCGAGAATGCCTCCTCCGATGCTCGCGCCTTCACCCAGCAGGACGGCGCAATGTTGAGCGCCCTCAGCGACTATGCCGCCATCGCCATCGAAAACACCCGCATCTATTCCGCCCTCGAAGAAATCACGGAGCGCGAAAAAGAAAATATCCGCACCGCCTTTGAAAGTTACGTCGCCCCCACCGTGGTAGACCGTGTGCTGCAAAATCCCGGTGCGATGCGGCTGGGCGGCTCACGCCAGGAAATTAGTATCGTATTTGCCGATGTGCGTGGTTTTACAACTTATATTGAACAGGCCGATCCCGAAGAAGCCGTCAAGCTGCTCAATGAATATTTTAATCTTGCCACAGATGTCATTTTCAGCCGCGAAGGAACCCTCGATAAATTTATGGGTGATGCGGTCATGGCCTTCTTTAATGCGCCCCACCCCCAGGACGATCACTGTTACCGCGCCGTCGATGCGGCAATGGCCCTTCAGCGTGCCATCTCCGAACGCAACGCGCGTTTTGGCGGCGAAGGGCTGACCTTTGGCATCGGCGTGCATGTGGGCGAAGTCGTGGTCGGCAATATCGGCACCGCCAAAGCCATGAATTACACGGCTATCGGCGATACGGTCAACGTCGCCAAACGCCTTCAGGAACGCGCCCTCCCCGGCCAAATTCTGATCACCGCCGAAATCAACGAGCGCCTGCAAGGGTCCGTCGAGGTCGAGCCAATTGGCGAAATGTCGATGAAAGGCCGCGTCCAGCCGGTGCGCGTCTTCCGCTTACTCGGCCTCGCTTGAGGGTATTTAGGTTGGTAAAATATCCTCACCATCTACACGCAGGATATAAAATCATATGACAACTGAGAATGCTCAAAAATCTCTTTTCCCGCGTTCCAGCGGGGTGCTGCTCCATCCTACTTCCCTCCCCGGACGTTATGGCATCGGGGACTTGGGCGAATATGCCTACCGTTTTGTCGATTGGCTGGTCGATACCGGGCAAACCATCTGGCAGGTACTGCCCCTCGGCCCCACCGGCTACGCCGACTCGCCCTACCAGTGCCTATCCGCCTTTGCGGGCAACACCAATCTGATCAGCATCGATATTCTGGTGGGCGAAGGCTGGCTGTCCGACGCGGATCGCCAGAACGTGCCGCCCTTCCCCGAAGATCATGTCGATTACGGTTGGATTTTGCCCTACCACAAGGACATGCTTCACCGCGCCTACGGCAACTTCAAGGTTAACACCCGCCCCGAACGCCGCGCCGCCTTTGAAGCGTGGTGCCGAGACAACGCCGACTGGCTAAACGACTGGGTACTGTTTATTGCGCTGAAAGAAGAGCGCGATCTCCGCCCCTGGACCGAATGGGAACCCGATCTCGCCCTGCGCAAGCCCGCCGCCATCCAGGCCGCGCGCGAACGGCTGGCTGATAAGCTTCAGGAACACCAGTTTTTGCAGTGGGTTTTTGCCGAACAGTGGGGCAACCTGCGCCACTACGCCAACGAGCGTCAGGTGCGGCTGGTCGGTGATCTGCCGATCTTCGTCGCGCACGACAGCAGCGATGTGTGGGCCAACCCGGACAAGTTCTACCTGGACAAAAAAGGCAATCCCGAAGTGATCGCGGGCGTTCCGCCGGATTATTTCAGCCCCACCGGGCAGCGCTGGGGCAATCCGCTCTACCGCTGGGATAAAATGGCGGCGACGGGCTACAACTGGTGGATCAAGCGCATCCAGGGCATTCTCAAGCAGGTCGATCTGATCCGTATTGATCATTTCCGGGGTTTTGAGGCCTATTGGGAAATCCCCGCCACCGAAGAAACTGCTGTCAAAGGCAAATGGATCAAAGGGCCAAATATCAGGTTTTTTGAGGCGCTGCGCGACCAGTTGGGTGAACTCCCCATTATCGCGGAAGACCTGGGCGAGATCACCAAAGAAGTGGTCGAACTGCGTGATTCGCTGGGATTGCCTGGCATGAAGATTTTGCAGTTTGCGTGGTCCGAACCGACCAACCCCTTCCTGCCGCACAACCACGTCCCGCACTGCGTCGTCTACAGCGGCACGCACGACAACAATACCACCGTCGGCTGGTGGAACGATCCCAAGGAAGTCACCGACAAAACGCGCGCCTTCATGTTCGACTATATCGGCCATGATACCGTGACCGAAATCAACTGGAGTATGATCAAGCTCGGCATGCGTTCCCCAGCCAATACGTTCGTGATGCCCATGCAGGATGTCTTAGGCCTGGGTGCCGAAGCCCGCATGAACACTCCCGGCCAACCGTCCGGCAACTGGACCTGGCGCTTGACCGTACAGCAGTTGTTTGATCCCCTGCCCAAAGACCGCCTGACCCACGTCACGCGCCTGTACCAGCGCCGCCCCGACCAGCAGGAAGTCAAATATGGCGATGTCGCCGTCCAGGACCGGGAATAACAAATCTGTTTTGTCGTAGGGACCATTGCCCCGAAAATTGAAGGGGTGCTGCTTGCGGCACTCCTTTCGTTTTATAATCAACCCAAAAGCTAAGGAGGTATGTCATGGCTTTTGTTCTTCACAGCAGCGATTTTCCGCCCGGTGCGCTGATCCCAATTCGCTTCACATGCAGCGGAAGCGATATATCCCCGGCCCTCCTCTGGAGCGATCCGCCGCCCGAAACCGACAGTCTGGCCCTCATCTGCGAAGACCCCGACGCGCCGCGCGGCCTCTGGGTTCATTGGGTGATCTACAACATTCCTAAAGACACGCGCGGCCTGCTCGAAGCGATTCCCAAAGTCCTCGAACTTCCCGACGGCACCCGCCAGGGAGTCAACGACTTTGGCCGTACCGGTTATGCTGGCCCCTGTCCCCCGCCCGGACACGGCAAACACCGCTATTTTTTCCGTCTGTATGCGCTCGACGTCTCACTGATGCTGCTCCCCGATGCAACACGAGCCGACCTGCTCCAGGCGATGGAAGGGTATATTCTCGCTGAAGCCGAACTTATGGGTCTGTATGAGCGCTGAACGTTTTTTCCGAATGCGCGCGGGCGGCATCATCCGGCGCGAGAATCGCATTTTGCTGATCGAGTGTTTTGAAGATGGCTATGGCCTGCATTACAATCTCCCCGGCGGCGGCACACAGCGCGGCGAACCTGTCCGTGCGGCAGTGCGGCGTGAGGTGCGCGAGGAAACCGGTCTGAAAGTCGAAGTCGGGCGCTTGCTGTTGGCTTACGAAGCGCTCCACCCGGATATACATCATTCCTTCGGCCTGCTGTTTGAGTGTCATGTGCCGCCCGGTGCCGAACCGAGCCTGCCCGCCGTGCCCGACTCCTTCCAGATCGGAGTCGTATGGGTGCCGCTGGCCGATCTGAAAACCATTCGCCTGCTGCCGGACATCGGCCCGCAGCTTTATGCCGTGCTGCTGGATGAACCAGAAGCCGACCATTTTGCCCAACATACGGAACAACCATGAGCGAACACGACAGCATCCAAAAATCGTCCTCCCCCGCCAACACGGACTCCCTCGCCGCCGACTTGACGACGCTGGGCCTGCAAGCGGGCATGACCGTCATCGTCCACTCGTCTCTCAGCCGCCTTGGTTGGGTGAATGGTGGAGCCGTCGCCGTGATCTTGGCCCTCGAAACCGTGCTGGGACCATCCGGCACGCTGGTCATGCCCACCCATTCCAGCGATCTGTCTGATCCTGCCGATTGGCAAGACCCGCCTGTCCCTGAAGCGTGGTGGCAGATCATCCGCGATACCATGCCGGCCTATGAGCCGGACCTCACCCCGACGCGCGGCATGGGTGTCATTCCCGAAACCTTCCGCAAGTGTCAGAGCGTACGCCGCAGCACGCACCCACAGATGTCCTTTGCGGCCTGGGGCGCGAATGCGGAATTTGTCACCGCCCATCATGCATTAAACTACGGGCTGGGCGAAGGATCGCCGCTGGCCCGTTTATATGACCTCGATGCCTGGGTGCTGCTCCTCGGCGTCGGGCACGGTAACAACACCTCGCTCCATCTGGCCGAATATCGCGCCACCTGGCCGTCCAAGCACACCGTCCAGTTGGGCACCTCGATGCTGGTCGATGGGCAGCCCGCCTGGGTTAATTTCCCCGACATCGGGATCGATACGTCCGACTTCGAGACGATTGGGGAAGCCTTCAACCAGTCCGGCCACGTGTGCCAGGGCACTGTCGGCATCGGCTCGGCGCTGTTCTTCCGCCAGCGGCCCCTGGTCGATTTCGCCGCCGAATGGATGAGCACCCATCGGAAATAGCGCGTACACACCACGTGAGGATGGAGGCGGGACTTGATGGACTTGGATAATCCCCAACCGCTGGCATGGTTTCAGGTTTGGGTGCGAGCGTTCACCCGCCCCTGGCCCGCCAATTACCGGACACTCATCCGTGATCCGCAAGCATCACCGGCACGCGGCTACTGGTGGATTTTCGCCGCCAGCATTTTTGCTTGTGTTATCTGGACAATGCTGCTGGTTTATGGGATCGAGCGTGTCCAGCCCGATCTGTTTGATACCTCGTTTACGCTGCTCAGCATCATTGAGTTGACCATGCTCGGCATTGCCGTAGGCGGGATCATATGCCTCGTAGTCATCATTAATGCGGCGATTCATAACCAACTAGCGTATTGGTTAGGCGGAACCGGAAACTTTGACAACCTGACCTATGCCCAGTCCCTCGCCCTCCCGCTCGTGGTGATTCTGGTTCCCCTCTACGGTTTTCCCATTTTTTATGTGCCGCTGCTGAATATTGTCGCACTCAAAGCCGTTCATGCGCTGAGTTGGATCAAAGCCGCGATTCCCGTTCTGATTACCACGTCGCTGTGGATTAGTTTGGTGCTATGGCTCAACTGACGGGCCGATGGTTAGTGATGGGTGGATCAATTGCATCGAGTCGTCCCATCTCAGCCACTTTTTTGAGATGCGCATTATCAAACAATAGGTTAAGATAGTGCAGTGAAGTTCTCAACCTCATGGAGGAGAAGCGCGTAACCCATGGCTAAACGGATTCTTGTCGTCGAAGATAATCCCGACAACCGCATCTTGATCACTGATGTGCTTTCTTCCCTGGATTATGAAGTGTTGGTCGCCTTCGACGGGGAAGTTGGCGTGGAAATGGCTGCCAAAGAAATCCCCGATCTGATTCTGATGGATCTGTCATTACCCAAGATGGATGGTTGGGCGGCAACTCAACAGATCAAGGCGAACGGTACGCTCTCGCATATTCCTATTGTCGCGCTCACCGCCCATGCCATGGTTGGGGACCGCGAAAAAGCATTGCAAGCTGGCTGTGATGATTACATTTCAAAGCCCATCGATCTGCGTGAATTGGCTAGCAAATTAAAACATTTCCTGGGGTAAACCAGCGTGAAAGTCTTAGTCGCCGAAGACAACCCCGACAGCCGCGAACTGGTCCACGATATTCTCGTGAGTTTAGGTCATGCGCCTATCCTGGCCGAAAACGGGCTGGTCGCGCTCCAAAAAGTCCAACGCGAATTGCCTGACCTGGTGCTGCTCGACATCAACATGCCCGAAATGGATGGTTTTGAAGTCTGCGCCGCCATCAAAGGTAATCCGGCCACAGCAAAAATCCCGGTAATTATCCTCACCGCCCAGTCCGATGTCGATTCTCGCGTCACCGGACTGGGTTTAGGAGCCGATGACTACCTGCCCAAGCCCTTTCACCCCCGCGAACTGATGGCCCGCATCAATACCCGCCTGCGCGCCAAAGTCCTGGCCGACGATCTGCGCGACCAGCGCGAACAGATTCGCCATACTTTTGAACGGTTTGTCGCGCCGGAAATCGTCGAGCAGTTGCTCGAAGACCCGACGCGCGTGCAGTTGGGCGGCGCGGAAGCGATTATCACCGTCCTGTTTGCCGATCTCGAAGGCTTTACCACCGTATCCGAATACACCGCCCCGTCGCTGCTGCTGGATGTGCTCAACGCCTATCATGCGCTGCTGGTCCGCTGCATCAAGGCCAACGGCGGCACAGTGGATAAATTTTTGGGTGATGGCGTGATGGCTCTCTATAACACGCCGCTCGAACAACCCGATCACGCGCTCCGGGCGGTCAAAACTGCGCTGGATATTCTTGAAGCCCTACCCCAATTCCATACCCGTTTAGATCCGGCGTTCCGCCTGGGCATCAACTTTGGCATCAACACCGGACGCGCCGTCGTCGGGACCATCGGTGCGCCCGAAATTATGGATTTTACGGCCATTGGCGACACAGTGAATCTCGCCAGCCGTTTGCAGGGCTTGAGCGAAAACAGCCAGATTACCATCAGCGAAGAAACGTATCAGATCATTGCTGACACAGTGTTTGCCGAACGTGTCGGCCCCCGCACCGTGCGAGGCCGCGAAGTGCCGGTGATCACGTACCATGTCTTGGGATACCGCTAAAACTCACGCACTGGAGAAACATGGACACTCCCGATTTTCTGAAAGACGCCATCGGTAACGACCCGGCAGACCTTGTCACCAAACTTAGCCTCGTATTTTTGATCCTGCTGGCGACGTGGTTGATCAGCCGCTTCATTGTCGCCCGCATCGTCCCCCGTGTGTTGGGCGCGCTCACCAAGCGCACCCGCACCCAACTGGACGATGATCTGCTCGCCATCAGCCAGCCGCCGCTGCGCTTTTTGATCGCGACGTTGGGCATCTGGTTAGCGGTGTCTTTTCTGGAACTGCCCAGCCGTTTCATGAAAATTATCGACAGCTTGCTGGCGTCGTTCGTCCTCCTGGCGATCTTCTGGGCCATCTACCGCGCGATTGATGTGTTGGTCGCCACCGTTCAAGCCGTCACCCGCCGGACGGTCCGGCGGCGCGGCGAAACCACCCTGGACGACAAGATCGCCTTAGCATTTAAGCAGTTAGGCAAGGCATTGGTGGTCATTCTCGCCTTTACGACCATCCTGCAAACCTGGGGCTACAGCATCGCCGGGCTGATGGCTGGACTCGGCTTAGGCGGTTTGGCCGTCGCGTTGGCTGCCCAAGACGCCCTCGCCAATCTGATCGGCTATTTTGTAATTCTGGCTGATGAGCCGTTTGTCATTGGCGAGTACATTGTCGTGGGCGACATCTCCGGCACTGTGGAAAATCTCGGCTTCCGCAGCACCCGGATCCGCGTGTTGGATCAATCGTTGGTGACAGTGCCCAACCGGACCATTGTCAATTCCAATGTGACCAATTCCTCCCGCCTGACCAAGCGCCGCCTGAATATGACGCTCCAGTTGCCGGTCACCAGCACGCCGCGTCAGGTCTTGGCGATTGTTCAGACCATCCGCGAGATGCTCAAAGCGCACCAACTCGTCCAGCCGGATTCGGTCATCGTCCAGTTTACCGACCTCGGCAAAGACACCCTAGGCATCACGCTTATCTGTTTCATGAAAACCCCGGCCTGGAACGATTTTCAAGCCGCCCGCCAGGACATCAACCTGCGTATCATGCAGATTCTCGCCAAGTTGCAGGGTGAAGAAACAACCAGCGCCGCCCCGGCGGTCATTCCGCAGCCGCGCCCCGAACCGCGCCTGAGCACGGCCACCGATTCCCCGGTGCCGGACGACGCCGCGAATTAACCTGCGTCGTTCACCAACCGGATCGCCGCCTCCATCACGACATCGCGCCCGGCGCGCACATCCTCAATCGTCGGGCGAACTTCGATGTCCGGCGCGATTCCGACTCCCTCAAACGCTGCGCCATCGGGCAGATAAGCGCGTTTCGTTCCGATCCCCACCGCGATCCCGTTCTCGAAGCGCTCAAAATGCGGCTGTCCGGTGCT
Organism: Aggregatilineaceae bacterium; assembly: GCA_036260665.1. Classification (GTDB taxonomy): domain Bacteria; phylum Chloroflexota; class Anaerolineae; order Aggregatilineales; family Aggregatilineaceae; genus DATAMF01. The sequence goes on from DATAMF010000345.1 coordinate 14,614, forward strand.
GCCCATCGTATGTTCTCCGATAAGCGTTGCCCGCCCATTATCCTTGAACGGCACCACAAAATCCTCACCCGCCGACACACACCCGCCGTCGATCAGCAAAATCAGTTTTCCGGTGAAACCCGTCGTGTGCGGGCGTTCCAGGCTGGCAGGCCACATCAGGCTGGCGTGTTGGAACAGCCGCGACAATTCGAGCGCGCTCCGGTGCGCCTCCGGGAGCTGCTCCCCATAGCGATCCAGCACGCGGTTGTACGCCTGGAACAGGCCAACCGTCACGGGAGTCGACTCCATCCAGAAGCGGTAGGGCCGTTCCATCAAACGCCCCACGAGCTGCCCCGGTGTAGTGCCGCCCACATTGCCCCGCACATCGATGATCAGGTACTCCGCGCTCTGGAATGCGTCCACATACGCCAGCGCTTGTTCCTCATAGTACCCCTCGCTGAACGACGGTATTTTGATATAACCGACCCGGTTCGGTGCGACCCAGTGCGCGACCATTTCCGGCTCCGGTTCTTCCACCGCCGCCCGATCAATCGTGGTGCTCGTGCGATCCGTCTCAACTTTGAGTGTCGTGGGCAGCAGAATGCGCAGCCGCTCGAATTTCGTGCGCTGTTCGCGCTCACTCGACCCCGGCAGATAGCGCCGGTTCTGCTGGAAAAAGGTTTCCGGTTCCGCACCATTCACCCGCGTGACAATATCGCCGCGCTGCAATGCCTCCACATGGCTCGCCGTGATCACCCATTGGTTCTCGATAGTCTGCACCTCGAATCCAAGCGGCTGGCCGTAGTTTTCCGTCAGCCACGGATCGCGATACCATGAATGCCCGTTCCGCAGCGCCGCGATCAAGTCCAGCATGCTCAAATCGAACTGCAAGCGCGACTCGCTTTGCAGCGCGCGTTCCAATGTTTGTTGGTACTGGGCATCCAGTTGCAGTTCAGGCACCGCCACCCAATGCGCAAAATAAAGCTGGATAGCCGAGTATGTTTTGCTCAGAATCTCCACCCGTTCGGGCAGACTGATCACCGCTTGCATGATTATTTTCCTTGCTGGGCTGAATAGGTTATGCTCATCGACTTCGTTTTACTGTCTTGCAGTTTTGCTTCGTTTGGGGAGTCTCCGCTGTCGTATGACCGAACGTCAGGTTTTACCCGTCGCCCTGTCCATTGTCGTGATTATTATCATCGCCGTAATTCGCAGCTATTCCAAGGCGCTCGCTGCCATCACCGCCACCATGCCGATCACTATTCCGCTCACCTTATGGATCGTCTACACCGCCGAAAAAGGGAATCGCCGCAGTATGCAGGATTTCACCGGCTCCCTGTTTAGCGGCCTGCTGGCAACCGTCGTCTTCACCTTTACGATCTGGTTGGCGGCACGTGCGGGGCTGCGCCTCGTCCCGATGCTGGCGGCAGGTTATTTATCCTGGATGGTTGCCCTGGGGTTGATGTATGCCTTGCGGCTGCTGCTGGCTAACGGTTGACAAGGTAGGTTGTCCGGCCAGCGCCCGCTCGACAACGCTCATCAACACATCGACTCCGCCAAACCCTTTCTGCACCAGCTCGACATAACGCTTGTGCAGAAAATCCTGTTCGGTGTCGCTCAGATGTTTCCCCGTAATCACGACAACCGGGATATAGGCCAATCGTTCATCGCGCCGCACCTGCGCCAGCACATCAAACCCGCTCACATCCGGCAGCATCAAATCCAGCAGGATCAGGCAGGGGACATTGTTTTTCAGCCACACCAACGCCTGCGCCCCGGTGTCGATGCACTGCACTTCGTACCCGCGATGGCTTAGCGTGCTGCACACCACATCAAGATCGTCCGAGTTATTATCCACCACCAAAACCGGCTTATCTCCCCGCGCTTCAGCCAGTGCGCGGTCAATCGTGTCCAGCAGTTTCATAGCATCCAGCGGTTTGCTCAATGCATCCGCCGCCCCCAGGCCAAGCGCCAGCGGGCGATTATCGATAATCGAAACAATCACCACCGGAATATCGCGGGTATCCGGCTCATCTTTGAGCGCCCGAAGTACCGTCCAGCCATCCATCCCCGGCATCATCAAATCCAGCGTGATCAGATCAGGCCGCAGTTCGCGCGCGCGCCGTAAGCCTTCCATCCCGTTGTGAGCCGAGATCACGCGGTAGCCGCCCTGCCTCAACGCATCCGACAGCATCTCCACCGCTTCAGCGCTGTCATCCACCACCAGCACCAGCCGCGCGACACGTTCGCTCGACGTCGCTTCCGCGCTCACGATCTTTTTGAGCGAATCCGCCACTGGCAGCGTCACATAAAAAGTAGTGCCCTTCCCCGGTGTGCTGGTCAGCCAGATTTTCCCGCCGTGCATTTCCACCAGTTTCTTCGAAATCGCCATTCCCAGCCCGGTACCCTCAAACCGCCGGGTTGATGAACTGTCGGCCTGCTGGAACTCCGCGAATACCGCATCCATCTGATCGGGATGAATCCCAATGCCCGTATCCGCAATCTCGATCTGGATCATGTGATCCGTGGTGGTATTCGCCCGCACCGTCACACCGCCCACATCGGTGAATTTGATGGCGTTCGCCACAATATTCGTAATAATCTGTTTGGCCCGAATTTCATCCACATACAGCGGCGGCATACCCGCAAAGCGCCGCGTAATCGCCAATCCCTTTTGGTTCGCCAAGGGTTCAATCGTGCTTAACACACTTTCGATCAGTTCCGCAGTCGGCACGCTGCGCCGCTCCAACATCACCCGCCCCGACTCAATCCGGTTCAGATCCAGCACATCGTTAATCAGCGTCAGCAGATGGTGCCCGTTGCGGATCACTTTGTACAGCCGGTCCGACTGTGTATCATTCAGCGCGCCATACGTGCCGCTGGCGACCAGTTCTGCGTACCCAATAATCGAGTTCAGCGGGGTGCGCAGTTCATGGCTCATATTGGCGAGAAACTGGCTTTTTAAACGGCTGGCTTCTTGCAGCTCGTTATTTTTCTCCGCCAGTTGCGCGTTCAGTTCGGCCAGCGGGTTAAACAGTTCGTAGCGCAGCACCGGCATCCCCAGCGCAAAGGCAGACATCGCCAGAAAAATAGCGTTCAGCGGAATCGGCACAATCGGCCACACCACAACCGCCGACAGCACTGCCAGCATGGCGAGCGCGGGCGCGCGCCACAACTCCCGCCCGCGCTTGTTAGGTGACTGGTACAACACCAACGCGCTGAAGGCCAAATACAACAGGATGAGCGCGCTGGCGAAGATGCCCAGCGCCGTAAAATCCTGGCGATACCCACCATGATCATCCACCGGGCGAATGTTGCGGGTAATATTCCCGGTCCACAACACCAGATTTTCCAGCCCGATTATAATGATCCCCACCGCGCGCATCACCTGCGTGATCCGTGAATGGCTTTGGGCGTAAGTCGAAGCAAAAAAGAAGATAAGAACGGAAAACGCCCCGTACAGCATGATAGCGAGATACACCATCGCCTTGATATTCAAGTCGAGTGGCTTGCTAAACCGCATCAGTCCGTTGAGCGCGCTGTACAGACCGAGCATCAGCATACTCAGTGCAAATAACAGGTTCGCTTGGCGGCGTGGGGCTTGCCACAGCACCACCATCAGCAGCGCCGCCGCCACAACCGCCGTCAGGCTGTTGGCAATCAGAACAATAATCGTCGTCAGCGAGAAATAATTCACGCGTGTACCTCCTGTTTTGCCAGCAGTCGGTGAATTTGGCTGATCAATGCTTGCGGCCTCACAGGTTTGCGCATAAAACCATCTACCCCTACCACCTGAGCAACATCCCGATCATCCGTCGCGCTGATCACCAGCACGGGAATGTTAGCCGTATCCGGATCCCGGCGCAGCGCCTCGAACACTGCCCACCCGTTGGTATTCGGCATCCGCACATCCAGCGTGATCAGCGCAGGCTTGAGGTCGTGGGCCAATCGGATTCCGTCATTCGAATTACAAATCCCCTGCACCCGGAACCCATTCGCCTCCAGGTGCCCCTGGAGCACCTCTATCGCTTCAATGTCATCATCAATCGACAAAATCAGCGGCCCTTTGGCGCGCAGTCCAGGGTGGACTGTCGGGGCAGCCTGCGGCGTTTCTTCGGCGGCAGGCAGCGCCACATGAAACGTGCTGCCGCGTCCAACCGCACTGTTAAACCAGATGCGCCCCCCATGCAGTTCGCACAACCGGTATGAGATCGTCAGTCCCAGGCCCGTCCCCTCATATTTACGCGTCAGCGTGCTGTCCGCTTGATGAAACGCCTCAAAAATATGTTCCTGGTGTTTCGGATCAATCCCGATCCCCGTATCGGTGATACTGATAACCACCTGCTGCCGGGTTTCGTCGTAGTGCCCTCGCACAATCACCACGCCCTGCTCCGTAAATTTGATCGCGTTCGACAGCAAATTCGACAGAATTTGTCGGGCGCGGTTTTCATCCGCCAGCACCGCCGGTAAATTGCTGTAGCCGCGTACCAGTTTCAGCCCTTTTTCCAGCACGCGCGGCTCGATACTGTCCAGCAGGTTATCCAACAGTTCCACCATCGGCACCTGCACAATATCCAGGTTCAGCCGCCCCGCCTCGATTTTGCTCAAATCCAGCACATCGTTGATCAAATCCAGCAGCAACCGCCCATTCCGTCCCACTTTGGCAAGCCGGTCCTGCTGCGTGGCATTGAGATCGCCATAGGTGCCGTTTTCCACCAGTTCTGTGTACCCAATAATCGAGTTCAGCGGGGTGCGCAGTTCATGGCTCATATTGGCGAGAAACTGGCTTTTCAGCCGCGTGGCTTCCACCAATTGTTTATTTTTTTCGATCAACTGGCCGTTCAAGTCCGCCAGCGGTTGGAAAACCTGGTGGACGATCACCAGCCGTCCCAGCAGCACCATACAAATCGTCATCGCCAGCGCGTTCACCGAATAGCGCCGTAACACAGGTACCGCCAGGAAAATAACCAGCCCCACCAGTACCATCCCGGTTGCCAGCAGCAGCGGGCCTCTTTTCGGGCTGCGGCGGCGGTACAACAGCACGGTGCTGCTGGCAATATACACGAGAGCGATGATCCCGCCCATCACGGCGGTCGGTGTCACAGAATAATCGTAGCTGCCGCGTTTAAAGTCGGTGAAAAGCTGATCCGTCCACAGCAAGATGACAAAGCCAAGACCAAGGGGCACACTGATCCAGTGTTCCACCTGCTGGATCCGCCGTGGCAGTTCGACAAATGAGATCACGAAGTTGAACAGCAGAATCAGTCCGACAATATAGACGGTGGTGGCAGCATACATCGCCGGTTCGGGTTCCAGATCAAACGCAGGTGATACGTGCCAGATCGTATTCAACACACCATAACTGGAAAAGATCATCATGCACAACGCAAAATATTGATTGCTTCGGCGGCGCGCGTCATGCCAGATGACCAACAGCGCCAGCGCGGCCCCAAAAACGGCCAGCGCCAGACCGGAACTGGTGCTCAAGATATTGGCAGTCCCTGTTGACATGTTTTGTCCCTGTGACTCTTTCCGCTGAACGTGCTCAGACCCCACCCTTCATTTTACCCGTTCCGCGCTCTTGAGCATAAATCCGATGTTCGATCTTGCGCAAGCCGCGCCTTTGATGTAGTTTGATGGTAATAATCATTCTCCCATCCCAAGTGGTATCATGGACGAGTTGTATGCACTGCTGCTGTTTATTGGTGCCGGCCTTCTGGTTCTGGTCGCGCATTTTGCGTGGCAGCACCATTCGACCAAAGGTATGCTGGTGCTCATGTGTCTGGCGCTGGTGCTGGCCGAATGGTGTGTCACCGACAGTTTTTTCTGGCTGGCTACCTCCGCCAAAGGGGAATTTTTTTGGCTGAGCATGACTTATCTGGCACGGTCATCTGCCGCCGCCCTGTTTTTAGTTTTCGTGTTTTTCTACACCGGGCATGAGCACCAGCTCAAAAAGATTTTTTTGATCGGGATGGCGCTCGAATCCGCCGTGATCGTCGGCCTAGCCTGGATCGATGCGGGGCGCATCACGCTGTCCGAAGTCCCCCAATCCAAAACATCCGGGCTGCTGCTCGATCAGGGACTCGTCTTCTGGCTCCACACAATCTACTCCTATGTCCTGATCATCATTGCTGTTCGCTGCCTACTCTCGGTGGCCGTTCATGGTCCCCCCGTCTACCGCAGCCAATCGCGTTCTATCTTAGTGGCGGCGCTGCTGCCCCTGGCAGTAAGTTTTGCCAATTTTACTCGCTTGGAACAGACACTCAATATGAGGTTCGTTCCGCTGGCATTCACCCTCTCTGGCTTCATTATTGCCGTCAGCCTGTTTCGGATCGGCATCCTCGGACTGGTCCCGTTTGCGCGCAGCAGCGTCATCAATATGCTGCATGATAGTGTCGTAGTGGTGGACCAACAGCATCAAATTGCCGATGTGAATCCCGCCGCGCAGCGTCTCCTCACCGCGATGCAAGCCCCCTTATTTCCGCTGATCGGACAGCCCATTACCTCGTTTTTTAGTCTGTGGCTCCGATGGATCGACGCCAGCACCGAGCAGACCACCATCCCGCTCGAAATCCGCATCGAGGTCGATAACACGTCGCGTTTTTACGATCTGAGGGTGTCGCCGCTGACCAGTCGCAACCAAAAACAGTGGGGTTGGGTGCTGCTGCTGCACGATGTCACGCGCCGCAAAACGGCGGAACGTCGCGCTTTTGCGTTGGCGCTTGAAAAAGAACGGGTGAATATCCTCACCAATTTTATCCAGGATGCGTCCCACGAATTTCGCACCCCCCTGGCGATCATCCAGTCAAATCTCTATCTAATCAGCAAAGTGGATGATGCCACGGTTCGGCAGGACAAAGTCGCGGTGATCGAAAAACAGGTGGCGCGTTTATCTCTGCTGCTCGATCAACTGGCTATTTTATCCAAGCTCGATAGCGGGGTAATCCTGGAGCTTCGGACGGTTGATATAAAGCTGATGTTGCAGCAGCTCATCGAAAAAACAACTTTTTCCTCCCCTGACATCGTGTTCCGCCTGGAAGCCGATCCGAATCTGCCCAATCTGGTCGGCGATGCCCATTTATTAGAAGAGGCGTTTGAGCAGTTGCTTGAGAATGCGGTACGGTTTTGTTCGCCCAATTGCGAAATCAAGGTACGAGCCACCTGCCAGCTCTACCAGATTCGGATTGAAGTTTCTGACACCGGGCCAGGCATTGCACCCGATGTCCTGTCGCATGTTTTTGAACGTTTCTACCGCCAGGACGCATCCCACAATACGCCGGGTTTCGGCCTGGGTCTGCCGATTGCTCAGAAAATTATCGAAGCCCACAAAGGCACCATTCAAATCGACAGCCAGCCGGGACAAGGCACCACCGTTCGTGTCCTGCTGCCGCTCGCCCAGCGCGATGCAGCCGAACCTACTGCGGCACAATAGTCTGCCACCCCTGCCCATTCGCAAACTGGACGACTGCCCCGCTGCTGGAGGACAGGTACAGCACCTCGCCGTTGATTCCGGGCCGCCGCTGCATCATCCCGGTATAGCTGGTTTCGGGCGCGGTTGCATAACCCAACGCCGCCATCACGTGATCATCACTGCGCCACGCATAATAAATCGGCCCGCTTGGCTGCAAGAGTCCGGCGGGAATCTCACTATCCAGCGCCGGATCGTTCAGCGGCATCCCCGGCACAAAAGTATCCACCATCCGCAGTCCGGCCTGCCCATTGATCAGCACCAGATGCTGTCCTAACGCCGGGATATAGATCACCGTGCCGCGTTCAAACGGCTGTTCATGAAATGTCGTCACCATCGGCGGCGTCGGGCACCCTACCGGAGCGGGGCTGAAAAACCAGCTCTCCGGGCACGCGATCCGGACCGTCGTCTGCGCCGTGACTTCATGCACGCCGTCACTCGCCCGCACCACCAGCGTGATCGATTCGCGTCCATCGGCGGGCACCTGGACCGCCAGCGTACCGATGGTGGGCAGCGCGCTCGCTTCTTCGATAAACTGCCCTTGGTACTGCCACCCCGCCCGCACATTCACGACCGGACCCGCTGCCAGCCATGTGAGGTTGACCGTTCCTCCCGCCGCCACCTGAACCGGATCGGCCACCAGCGCCCCAATGCCCAGCGGCAGCAGCGTCTCAGGCCGGTTGTGGATGGCAGTCGGCGGCACATACAACCATGCGCCCGCTTCAAACGCGGCCCCGACTGTCGAGCAGTTCAGCCGGAACAATTCCTCCGCGCTGATCCCGGTCCGCAGCGCAATGCTGTACACCGTTTCATTCACTTGCATCTGGTAAAGCTGCCAGTCCGCCGGATACGCGCAGGGGGCGGTCTGCCGCACTTGCGCGGGGGGATCAACCGGAGCACTTTTCCCCTGGAGATGATTGGATTGAGGTTCAGTCGGCGCTTTCGCCTGCGCCGCCAGATCACCGGACGTACAGGCGTTTAACAAGGTGATGAGCAGTAAAAACAATCCTTTCCTGAGCATGGCCGCACCGCACTTTCTGCACTCTTTTACTCAGTATAGGACCGAAGTACCGTCTTCGTCTGGACGGCTATGGTACGCTTATCTCACGTTATACTAACTTGAATCTAACGTTTCAACGACGCGGTATTTTTAACATACCGACAACTTTATAAATTCACCAGACCCTGTTATAGTGTATAGTACTTCATAAATACCGTTTAAGGAGTAAAAAAAATGGATCGTTTTCCTCTATTAAATCTCTATCGAGTTTTGCTGCTTGGGTTAGCCGGGCTTGTCCTTCTGGTAGGTATAACCGCTGCAATCGCTGAATCCTCAGAAAAAACGGTAGAATACAATGAACAAACCGGGCGGCTGGAAGAAACGAGTGACTTCCAGTCTGGTAAGTGTCTGAGCACTTTGGTTGCCACATTTATCAGTTGCGTTTCTTTAGTAATCTTTGCCGAGTTCATTCAATTAGCCCTCACGATGGAAGATCATCTTTATACCATTCGCCATTCAATAGGCTCCATTGTAGTCCCTCCCAGCCCGAGTATATCCGCCTATTCAGAAAGCTCATTAAGTGACTCCTCTGGAAATGCAGCCCCTGCCAGTCCTGCCTCTGAAAATCCACAATCCGCTATAAATCTCCCAAACAGTATCGAGTTTGAATATAACCTAAAAGCCCTTGTGAACGTTGAACGCGTCAAAATTATGAAAAAACCTAATGGAAATGCCTTTGATATTATTGGTGTAGCCATGCGCGATCAGGAGCTTACACTCGTGGGCCGCACATATGATAGCAGTTTTGTGCGACTTAATTATTATGAGCAGGAAGCATGGGTGGAAGCCTCTCAGCTCAAAATCGAGGGGGATATTACGACACTTCCAATCATGACATAGCAAAATACGCCGATGTCAAAGCGCCTCAGCAAGCTATAAAAAAATAGCCCAGCATCTCACCGGGCATTTTCGCTTCTCACTCCCCCACCGTCAGCAGATACAATCCGTAATCCGCCGGATCGACATACACAATCCGCGTGCCGTCCGGCGACACACTCCATTCCCCATTCGCCACGCGGATCGGCATCTCGTCAGGATCGGTCAGCGGAACCAGTTTGTTCGTCGTGAGATCATACACACTCAGGCTGTGGACATCGCTTTCCGGGTCAAAACTCAGCGCGTACAGGCTTCGATCATCCCGCCAATGGAACGCCCCCCAAAACGGCAGTTGTTTCGCCGCCGCGCCTTCCCGCACGGACAGCACATACACGCCGCTGGCATCGGGATTCTCCTGGAACGAGATGAAAAATGCGATCTGCTGTCCGCCCGGTGCAACCTGCAAGCCGCGCAGATACCGGAACGATCCCAGCATGTATGGCGTCACCGCCGGATCGTCAATATCCAGCACAAAAAGCTGCGTGTCGGCAGTATACGTGATGCGTTTGACAAACAACAGATGGCTGCTGTCCAGCCACATCCCATACCCACCCGCCTGTGTATGCACCCGCCGCTGGGTTGTGCCATCCAGGTTGCTCACCCAGAATTCAACGCCCGGCGCATCCGTCCCCGGTGTCACCTCGCCGTAGAAAACTTGCCACAACAGGCGCGTGCCGTCCGGCGATACAGCGGGATAACTGCCATCCGTATACACATCCCACGCCTGCAAATCCGCCTGCCGCGTGATCCGGAATGATCCATCGTCATTCCGTTCGACCTGCACATCCCCCGCCGGAGAAGTGAGCGGCGGCGGAATCGGCCCCTCATACGTCCGCTCCGATCCATCCAGCGGCTGGCGAAAGACTCCGCTGGGCGGGTCCTGGTTCGGAACCGTATCCACCACATACACGGCCTCCGTATCGGGAGCCTGCCACCACGCCCCGATACTCCATGCTTCCGTCGTAACCGCTGTCTGCACTACCGCCGTACCCTCGCTGACCGGCGGCAGTCGTCGCACAATTGGCGGGTTATAGGGCGGGCGCAGCTCTAAACGGGGCGGCCAGGGATGGGCGTAATCATTGAGATAATCCTGCCCAAATGTGATCTCCGGCTGGTCTTCGAGCTTCATCCATTGGTAAGGATGATCCAAATCCTGCTGAAAAGCGTTCCCCACCGGGCCGATGCTTGTCAGCATATGCCAGTTGACATCGAAAAATGGGATCGGGTTGTACGCCACCGTGAAATCTTCGTTTCGAATTTCCAGGTGCAGATGCGGGCGCGATTCGCACGATCCATCCGGATCGCCCGACACGCCGATCTGTTCCCCGCGTTTCACAACTTGCCCCCGTGTCAGTTGCGGCAACTGCGACAAATGCCCGTACAGCGAGGTGTACCCCGTACCCGGATGATCCAGCACCAGATTATGCGGCCCGGCCCCGAATCCTTCCGCGTCCACATACCGCACCACCCCATCCGCAATGGCGTGGACGGGCGTGCCGCACATCGCTTCCAGATCGATCCCAAAGTGCATCCCCTGCCCCGCCGCATACCACGCATCCCCAAAGTTAAACGCGGAGGTGGTGTTCCCATAATGTTGTTCATACAGCCAGGTATTCGGCCCAAGCGGATCCGTGAATGGCAGTGAAAACGGGGGTTCATCGGGCTGAGGCTGCGGAGTCGCATCTTGGGCGCGTGCCGGTGACAGTACGCCCAAGAGTAGTATCAGGCTGCATCCAACACCAATAAATCGACGTCTCATCTTGGTTTCTCTCGTATGCTCCTTACCATCTAAGCATACCCTGATGAGAAACCAAATGCCCATTACAATTTACGTTTCTACGACAGGCGGCGCTTCAAATTGATCCTTGTTTTTGGCGAACCACACCAGATACATAACATTGAACCCGATCCAGAAAATGCCGGAGCAGACATCCAGCACCACGGTCTGTGTATCGGCTGCCAATTCATCGTCATTCATTGTGCTGCGATCCGCGCGCGGCGCAAACAACATCGTCAGGATAATAAACGCAATCAGTCCCACGTGCAGCAGCATCGCCGGAATCCGCGCCCAGGGGTGCATCTGCCACACCCCCGCCACCACCGCCAGCACCACCACAAACATCACGCCCACCGCCCCCACAACAATCACATCGTTGGGCGCAAAATTAGCGCTTCCCGTCACTCGCCACCCGTAATCCAGCAGCGTCAGCACAAGATACGCCGTGAACAAAATCGCCCACCCGGTAATGTAGCCGGGTCGGGTGCGTGCCCACTGTTTCGGGCGCGGTGAATCTTCCGGGCGCGGCAGTTTCGCCTGGCATCGCTCGCACGTCACGCGATGGATCGGATTGAGATGTTTACACCGGCGGCACGTAATGCCGTGAAATTCTTCTTCGTTATACAGTGGTCCTGAATCAAAAGCCATAAATAATCCTTTTTGAAATGCAGATACATCAGGCCAGCGCTTCCAACTGTTGCAGCCACTGATCAAAATGCGTGCAAGCCTGTCGGATACACTCAATCCCGATTTCTTCTGTGACCAACGGGCCGTGAAAAGTTTTTTCGTAAGGTGGGTACAACTGGATTAACCGTTTAGAAGGTGGATTATCCTCATCAATTTCTTCCGGCGAAGCATACGCGCCGCCTATCTTACGCAGCTTATCCAGAATTTTCGATCCGGCAAGCTGCTCGGCGATTGCATCAGGATCAGCAAACATCATTGCTTCAAATTCATGCAGCGCCAGATACGGCAAAAACCGGGGATTGGCAATATCCACGCTAAACGCTCGTTCCAAAGATTCGACCCGCCGAAAACACGATCCGGCAGGTCGGTCATGATAACCGGGGAAATCTCCCGGCAAATTATAATAATCCAGCATCGTCGTAACCAGGGCCGCATTTTTATCGCGTAAAAGCTGTTGGATGTCATATTTAACTTTGCTGTACGCGCTGATCCCGCCTTTAAAATGCCCGCCCTTTTTGACCCATTTCGTTACAGCCAATTTCGCTGTCGGATAAATCCCTTTCGATCCCAGATATTCGGCCAGCACACCCCCGACGAACGTTTCTTCGGTCTGACCCTCCACCAAAACATGAATAAATTTCATCGTGCCCGCTGCGGCCTGCCCCCAATAACGTTCTTTTCCCACAAGTCACCCAGGCCATACTCATCCATCCAGTTTTCAATTTCCGCCGCTTCGAGTCGTCTAAAGGTGGACTGCCCCGCTAATCGATCCACCACGACAATATCTTCCGGTGTAAACTGGTTTACCAGCGGCACCGATTGCGTTGCCACAATCACCTGAGTTTGTGCCGCCGCGCTGCGCAGCAAACCGGTCAGCAGCGTAATCGCATACGGATGCAGCCCCAGTTCCGGCTCATCGATCAGGATCGTAGACGGCAGATTCGGCTGAAGCAGCAGTGTCGCCATACACATAAAACGCAGTGTGCCATCCGACAGCATACTGGCGTTGAAATAGTCATCCGATCCTTTTTCGCGCCATTCAAGCTGAATTTTGTTCGGATTGAGGGGCGAAGGACGCAAATTAAAATCGTCAAAAAATGGTGCAACCATCTGAATCGCTTTCACAATCCGGCTGTAATCTTCAGGGTGCGCCTCTTGCAGCATAAACAAAAAGGCCGCCAGATTCCCCGCATCAGGCCGCAGAAAAGCATTATCCCCAATCTCCCCGGTTTGTTTCACTCGCGCGCTTTCGCTTGTATCATGAAATTGATACAGTTTCCAACT
>DATAMF010000354.1:0-3660 GCA_036260665.1 Aggregatilineaceae bacterium
ATCGGCGGTATGATCTACTTTGGCTTATTTTCCGTCCTTTCACGAGCACTCATGTCGTCTATCAACGGCGCAGATAAGACCACTGCGCCTATTGACCGTGTAAGAGTGTAGGTAATAAGCAATCATCTCGGCTAATCGTAAACGGCCCTGGGCGCACCACCTGGGGCCGTTTTTGTTTTCTCCGCAGGGGTGCGTGGGGCAGCACAACTAAGGAGCAACCATCATGCACATCATCCAGCTTGACCACCTCACGATCAACCACGCGGGCCACGAAATCTTCCGCGATCTCACCTGGGCTATCGGGGACCGGGATCGCGTCGGGTTGGTGGGACCGAACGGCGCGGGAAAATCCAGCCTGCTCAAGGCGATTATGGGTGAGGTGATCCCCGACAGCGGGAGTATTGTCCGTATGCGCGGCGTGAGCATCGGCTATCTGCCGCAGGAAGTTCGCCTCACGCCGGGGCGCACGCTGTGGGCCGAAGCGGTTGTGCCGCCGCCCGATCTGGCACAGGTCGAAGCGGAACTGGCGCGGATCGAAGCGCAGTTAGCCGATCCGAACGTCTACAACCACGAAGCGAAGCTGTCTAATGTGTTGGCCCGGCAGGAACGCGCGCTGGAAGTGTATGATCGGCTGGGCGGCGCGAGTCATGAAAGCAACGTGCGCGAGACGCTCTATAAACTCGGCTTCGAGCCGGGTGATTTTGACCTGATCACGGATACGCTCAGCGGTGGGCAGAAAAAACTGGTCTGGCTGGCGCGGCTGGTGATCGAAAGGCCGGATGTGCTGCTGCTGGACGAACCGGATAACCATCTTGATCTGGCGGGCAAACGCCGCTTAGAAACCTACCTGCGCGGGTATGCCGGATCGGTGGTGATCGTCTCGCATGATCGCTATCTGCTGGATGAAGTCGCCACCGAGATCGCGGAACTGGCGGACGGCAAACTGACGCTGTACAAGGGCAACTATACCGCCTATACCACCGAGCGCGAACTGCGCCGCCTGCGCCAACAGCAGATGTACGTGGCGCAGCAGAAGGAGATCACGCGCATCGAGGAAATGATCAAACGCTTCGAACACTGGGCGAGCATCGTGATCGATGAGCGGCATATCCGGCAGGCGCGCAGCCGCCGGAAGATGCTGGATCGCATGGAGGCGAACGGCGAGATCATCGAAAAAGTGACCGAGCGCCGCCTGATGGAATTGCAGTTGAACGGATCGCGCGGGAGCACCAAAGCGCTCGAAATCAATCACCTGTCGATGGCGTTCGATGATGAATGGCTGCTGCTGGATTTGAATCTGCTGGTGCGGCACGGTGAGCGCGTCGGGCTGGTGGGGCCGAACGGATCGGGGAAATCGGTGCTGTTCCGGCTGATTCTGGGCCAGCTTGAGCCGCTGGAGGGCACGATCAAAATTGGGCCGAGTACGAGCATCGGTTACTATTCGCAGGAACACCAGCGGCTCGCGCCCTGGTGGGACCGCACGCCGATTGAACTGGTGCGCGATCTGGTGGCGAAAAACGAGGGCGATACGGTATCGTTTTTGCTCAAATTCGCGTTTACGTATGAGCAGACGCGCCAGCCGATCCGCACGATGAGCGGCGGCGAGCGCAGCCGGTTACAGTTAGCGTGTCTGATGCTCGAACGCCCGAATTTGCTGCTGATGGACGAGCCGACGAACAACCTGGATATTCCATCGATGGAAGTGCTCGAACAGGCGCTGGATGATTTCGAGGGCGCGGTGCTGGTGATCTCGCATGACCGCTATTTTCTCGATCAGGTGGTGGATCGCGTGGAGGAACTGCACGACGGATCGCTGCGCACGTATCCCGGCGGCTACACGGATTATCTGATGGCCGCCGCGCGGGTGTAGAGGGGTGATGGGATGGGGGCGTATGGCGATACGCCCCACCCTATGCCGGAAAGATGTAGAATGTATGTGAGCTGGTGCGAGCACGTGCATTATGATAGCGACGTTTCTGCTGCAAGGCGTGCAGCTTGATGGATAAATGAGCGCGGAAGGAACCCAGATGACAGAATACAATTGGTCCGAATTCCTGGCCCGTTTTAACCGGACGATACTGGACTATCTTGAAGCGGGTTATGACGATTACGTACCTTATGACTTTCCGCCGGAAGTGATTGCTTCCGGGTGGATGGGCTTTCCTGGCGCGACGGAGGCTCAGATCGCCGCAGCGGAAGCTCGGCTGAATGTCAAGTTCCCGGCTTCGTATCGCTCCTTCCTGCAAATTTCCAACGGATTTCGGATACCAGGCAATTTGGTGCCGCGCGTGTTTTCCATTGATGAGGTCAAAAAATTCGATAGTGGCGGTTGGGATGACGACAATCCTGTACCCGACTCAGAATATTTCGTGTACGGCCCGGAACAAGACTCTGTCACGATACGGTATCAGTATCTAAAAACCGCTCTCGTCATCTCCGAAATGGAAGAGGCCGGTACTGCACAATTCCTGCTCAACCCGCAGGTCGTATTTGAAAACGGCGAATGGGAGGCATGGGAGATGGCTCATTGGCTGCCTGGCGCGAATCGTTATCGCTCGTTCTGGGATCTGATGCAAGCCACCTATGAGGTGTATCTGGAGATCTTGGCCGATTGTCAAGGTGAACTTTCTCCGAAAGATCCGCCTGACGCCGTCGTGAAGAAATTGCCCCACTTGCTCGCCAAGCTTGATGCGCAAATTGATCAGTACAAATTCGCATTGACACGTGATCCAATTCACCAGGGTACCATCGATGGCTTGACTTTCGCTCGCGATCAGATCGTCAAATTGCAGGCCCGTGCTCAAGATCCCAAGCAACTACGCACAGGCTTATCATTGCTGGCCGCTGAGCTGGAAAAACGTCACCAGGACGTGGCAAGGAGTAAGATGCAGGACCCGCTTGCCCAATTCACAGCGTTGTTAACTCAGGGGCTTGATCAAATGCTCGACTTCCTTCATCAGAATGAGGCGCTGGAAGGCTTTCGACAGGCCGCGAGCCTCATCCGCCAGTTCTTGAACGAATAAACCAGCCAGAACCCGCTGGATAATCCCCGCCCGATGAGCAGACACGCCAACCGGAGGAACTGCACGACGGATCGCTGCGCACGTTCCCCGGTGGGTATACGGATTATCTGATGGCGGCGGCGCGGGTGTAGGGGGGTGGTGTCTGGGATGGGGGTAGGGGAGTGAATCTCCTACCCTCGACTATCGGCGGGTGATAGGTAAACAATATACGCGTTTTCTGGCAGCAAACCCCATACATCAACGACCAGCGGATCTGCACCACTACGAACGATTAGAATATCGCCATCCTGTTGTTCGAGCAGCAGCACGCTCGAATGGCTGTCGTAATGGATTGCATCGGCTGACCCCAACTCGGCCTGTACAGTGATCGCGTGATTAT
Source organism: Aggregatilineaceae bacterium (assembly GCA_036260665.1). Classification (GTDB taxonomy): domain Bacteria; phylum Chloroflexota; class Anaerolineae; order Aggregatilineales; family Aggregatilineaceae; genus DATAMF01. Next base: position 3,403 of record DATAMF010000354.1, read on the forward strand.
TGAGCGTAAAGGCTACTCTCTGATTTGAGGTCGTAGTGCCAATGAAATACGAATAATCCAGGCGGTAGAAATTGGAAACGATAAGTTGCCGATCTACATCGGTTGATGTGCCGTCCGTTAAATCATATTCGTTAAGACTTATCCCGCTGTCAGCAGCATTGATCTGCACCATCCAGGAATACAGGAGGCGCTGATTATCAATCCACGCCACCGAAGGCCGGAAGTTGATCTCGATCATATCTGAGGAGGCGACGGTTA
>DATAMF010000356.1:0-8396 GCA_036260665.1 Aggregatilineaceae bacterium
GACCTGCTGCGACGACAGCCCGAAGTAATCCTGCATCGGCCACCACAGCCGGAAGTAGTTAAACTCGTAGTAGCGATCACCGAGAATCTGCCGCACGATGTCCGCTTTTTTATACCCGACGACAACCACTGCCGTCCCTTCGAGATCCGACGCCCGCACATTATTGCTGGCGGCATCACCCGACATATAGTAGTAGTTCTGGTAGTGCCGGAAATACCACGTATACGGCCACGACGACTCGTCATCGAACGCGATCCGCAGGTCATATCCCTGATTGGTGATCTCCGCGATCCGGTCCACTTCGGCCAGCACCGTCTTCACTGCCGGGCCAGAATGCGCGTAGACCATAAATTCCCGCGCATAGTCGTAGTTGATATACGCCGCCACAAATGCCGTGCGCGCCGTGAGAATCGCCAGCAGCGCAAACCCGGACAGAATCGCCATCCGCCCGATCTGCGCCAGCCCAAGCTGCCGCCCGAACCGTCCCACTAGGTACAGCGCGCCCAACAGCACAAACAGCGCCAGGAACCACTGCCCCGTTGCCGCCAGTTGATCAGCCTCCCGTCCCTGGAAAGGTCCGCCTTCGCTCCACAGCGGCAAAAAGACTTCCACCAGTCCTAGGAACAACAGCGGCAGCGCCACCAACAGCAGCAGCCACCCACCGTCCATCATTTTGTCCCAGTGAATCTCGTTAAAGACGCGGCCCAACCACCACCCGGTGATGAAGATCATGGGCACGGTCAGGTGCGTCGTCAGCCAGGGCATTTTTTCGCCCGCCACCGTCAGCGCATACACGATCAAAATCGCCCAATAGCCCAGCATCCCCAGGAACGGCAGCTTGCCGAGCCACTCCCGATCCTCAAGTTCCGTTTCGGGTTCAGCTTCTCGCTTCGGTTTCGGAACCGGAACCGGCATCATGCGATACGGATCGTCCATCGGCGGCAAGGGTGGCACATCGGGATTCACGGGCACCGCGAAGGGCTGCGTCGCCTCCGAAATCACCGTGACATCAGCGGCCTCACCCGGCAGCGGAAACGCCATCGTCTCCGCCTCGGAATAATCTCCCTGCTCGTCGTAATACGCCTCGATCTCCTGCTGGGTGATCTCGGCCTGATCGCGCCGCCACCGCCACAGCATCGATAAGCCGGTGATCCCCGCGAAAATCGAGCCAAGCACGGGCAAAAATTCATAAACCGGAAGCTGCGTCAGCACATAATAATACTGCGGCTGGCTCGCCCGCCGGACCTCTTGCTGTTCCAACCAATACCCCAGCGATCCCGTCGCCCCGGTGATCACGCCCCATTTGTTGTTAAAGACCGTCGTGAAGAAAAACGCGAACAGCCCCACAAACACCAGCGCCGCCGGAAGCCACCGCCGCCAATCCCACGCCAATCCCACCGTCAGCGACAGCAGGCTGAACGCCAGCAGCATTTCAATCGACGCATGCAGCAGCGGATCAGGAATCGGCTGGAGCAGCAGATCTTCCATATTATAGCCCGTCTGCCACACCGGGTAGGCTGACAGCCAGGGCAGTGAGAGCGTGCCAATGATGATCAGCACATCGAATATGCGCTGCCGCCGCAGGAATCCCCACAGCGGCGTGAACAGTCGCGTAGCCACAACCGCTGCCGACGCAGCGATCATGATAAGCCATGAGGCGTTCAGATACGTGCGCGGATAGTCGTTGACAAGCTTCCCTGTCGCCGCATCGACTTGCGCCGCAAACGGGGTCGTACCGGAGTTTTCGATATAACTGCGCCGCTCAAACGCCACCAATACCGCCGTGACAATGGCCGCGATCAGAATAATCAGCAGAATCTCCCGCCAGGGCAGCGCCAGGTGTCCAGGAAACTTGAAGACCGCCGTCAGGAATACAATGAAGATCAGCGCCAGCGCGGGCAGTCCGATCCAGGTAATCAAGCGCACCAGCGGCTCGTCATCTAACACGATCTGCTGGGCGAATTCCTTGGTCATATTCTGCCCGTGCTGCGCCTCGTACACGCTGCGCACGGTTTCCGGCTTCCAGATGCTTGACGGGTGAATGATGTCCAGAATACACACCACCAGCAGCGCCATCACCGCGCCCAGAATCACCCCCGTCAGAAGCACCTTAAAGGCCGAGCGCCCATTCGCCAGCCCGCGCATGACGGCTGATCCGATGCTGCGGTTTTGCGGTTGTCCAAGGGGAAGCAGTTCCCAGGTTGCGACCAGCAGCGCCAGCCCCAGGAAGATCGGCAGTTGGAAAATGATCGCGCTCGGATACCACCGCGACGCCGACATCGCAAACCGCACAAACGATCCAGCCAGCCACGCAATGACGGCCATCACAACCAGGGCAATTCCCAATCCGGCTAAGCGGAGCAGATACGGTCGGGCGCTTTCCGTCTCATAACTGCGCCACTGCTGCCGGTGAATGCCCATATCTTGCAGCAGTCGCACCGCCCAGTACAGCGCCAGAAAACTGCCGAAGATGGCGATATACATAAACGCGACTTCTTTGGACGCCAGCGACAGCAGCAGCGCGCCCGACAGCACATACAGCCAGATCGGGCGGTGTGGTCGCTCTCCGTCCACATACTGCATAATCGCGTACACCATAATCAGCGTGAAAAATAGCGACGGCGTATCTTCGCGGATATAGCGGTTATGGAACAGCACCATCGGTGAAATCAGCAGCATGATCGAGGTCAGCACCGCCCCCACGCGTCCCAGCCAGCGCCGGAACAGCAGCGGAAACAGCACCATCAGCACCCCCAGCACCGCCGGATACATGCGGGCCGTAAAATCGTTGTCGCCAAACAGATAGTACGACAGCGCCACCATGTGAAAAATCACTGGCCCGTGCATCAGCGGAGTGTGGCTGAACTCTCCGTACTCATACAGCCGCCACGAATAATACGTGTGCAGGCTCTCATCGTGGCTCATCACCCGCGCGCCCAAATCGATGAACCGGGTCAGCACCGCCGCCACAAAAATGATGGTGTAGGCGATCATCTGCCAGTCCAGGGTATACGCGCGCGTCAGCACCCGGTTAAACATCGGTTCATGTGTGTCCGGTGCAGCAAAAGTCTGTTCGCTCGTCGCCATAAATTAACCTCAACAATAATGGGGCCGAAGCAGTTGCTTCGACCCGAAAAGTGTACCGTATCCGCTGGAACCGCTCAATGCCCTATTTGCTGGTAAACGGCTTGACAAACCGGTAGCCCGTAATCTCATAACCGAGGCTCTGATAAAACCGGTGCGCTTCGTCCGCCCGACCGAACCCGCTCACCAACCATGTCCCCATACACCCTTTGTCGTGCGCCAGTTGCTCCGCGAAATCCACCAGCGCCCGCCCCACGCCTTGCCGCCGCACCTGGGCGTCCGTCACCAACACCGAGATTTCGCCATAGGTTCCCGGCTGCTCGATCCGTTCCCGCAGCCGGAAGCCCAGCAGCCCGCACACATCGCCGTTTATTTCGCTCACATACAGCCAGTCTATCGGGCTTTGCTGCACAAATTCTAACCGTTCGCGCATCTGCTCCGGCGTGATCGTATAGCCCAAATCGCGCATCAGACGGCAGCCCGCCGCGATGTCGCGCGCTTCCATTTCGCGGATCACCATGTCTCCTCAAACGTCATCGGTGCCACTGGCGAAGCCGGAGTCTGGGGCACTGGCGCGGCTTCCATCGCAAAAGCCACCGTTGCCTGCGGCAGTTGGGCTTCCACCAGGCTGGCTTGCACAGTCGCATCGACTTCTTCGGTGCCCCCTGGTGTCGGCGAAATATAACGGTTGTTGGCGCGCATCGGTGCGGCTTCAGCCCGCGTCCCGCTGTGAGCCACCAGCGGCAGCGCCACCAGCACCACCAGCAGAATCGCCAATACCGCGCTTAACCCTGGCAGAAAGGGCGTCCGTCGCACCCGCGACTGGGGCGGATTCAGGCTGATCTCCTGCCACACACCGGCCCACATCCGCGTGAGCTGCCCATTGTTCGGCTGTCCGATCAGCGGCATTTCCCGCTGCACATCGAATGCTAATCGTTCTTCACGGGCCAGCGCTTCCCGGCACGTATCGCATACCCGAACATGATTCATCACGCGGGCGCGTCGTGCGGGCCGGAGTTGCCCGTGTACATAAGCCAAAATCAGGTGCTGGACGTGTCGCATTGTTCTACCTCGATGAAACCTCACACGCTCCATAATTCTTCCAATGCCGCCCGATCCGCTGCGCTCATGGCGCTGCGAAGCTGCTCGTGTGCCAATCGCACCCGGCTTTCGGCGGTTTTCTGCGGACAATCCATAATTTCCGCCATCTCGCGGTATGTTAATCCTTGCCCATACCGCAGCGCCACCGCTTCGCGCAGTCGCGGCGACAGCGTTTTGAGCGCCCGTTCCAGCGACGCCCGTAAATCGCGCCATGCCGCGCGCACTTCCGGCGATTCGTCGGGCGGTGCAGACGGTTCCACGCCAATATTGAGCAGATTGCTCAGGGCCACCGTCGGCAGCCACTTCCGCCGCCGGGCGTTCCGGCACCGGCTGATCGTAATCGTATAGAGCCAGGTCCGAAATGCGCCGCGCTGCGGATCGTAGCGTTCCAGGCTGCGAAAGGCATACACCAGCGCTTCCTGCACCACGTCTTCGGCATCCTGCTCTTCCAGTAGCACACTGTAGGCCAACCGGTACAAACCGGGCGCGTACCGCTCATACAGTGTCGCATACGCCGTTTGATCGCCGCGCAGACAGCGCACGATCAATTCCGGCAGATCGGGATCATTCATGGGTTCGGGACGTTCGTTCATAGCTCTATTTACACCTCGTCCCCCCCTATTCCTCAGTGACGTGCTCCACCCCATAAATATCCTTTCGCACCCATAACATCATCACCTCACCATCGGCGGGTTTCTGGATACTGTCGCTGCGATAGAACCACATCAGCCCATCGTGCCACGACAGTGTCCCGCGATCCCACGCCTGCCGGATCACCAGCCGCTTGCCGACATATTCCGCGCCAAGTGCCGGGTCTTCAACCAACTGCGGCGCGATCACCACTGCCGTTTTGACTTCCGGCCCCACGCCTTCGACAAACGTCGTGTGGACACACTCGCGCAGTGCCCACGCCAGCGCGCCGTCCTGCGGCACCCACGCTGTAACCGACATCAAATTCGGCGTCCCGGTTCCATTAGGCACCGCTCCATCGAGCGTTTTATCCCGCAGGCTGAATTCCTTCAGCGAATTGCGCAGTTCATGCACATCCTCCGTCACCGGATTGTTCGTCCACAATTCGCGCGGATCGCCCAGCTTATCCAGCGCCGCCCGCACGCTGAACCCCACGCTGATCAGCATCAGATACACCAGCGTGCCCAGCGCCAGCCCGCGCCAACTTGCCCGTGCGCCCCACACGCTGCCCACCAGGAAAAACAACACGCCCATCCCCATCAGCATCAGCAGGCCCAGCACCGCGCTGTATTGCATATCGCCCAGGTACCGCGCCCAGATGCCCTGATTTTGAATGTAGATCATCTCAGCGTTTTGCCCGCTGTTGTTATAAATTTTGTCGAACAGCGTTTCGAGCAGCGCCCGCCCATCATCCACCCCGGCAGGAACCCCGACCAGCAGCGCTTTGCCGATGATCACCAGCGCCACACCGACGATGAACCACAGCATCGTGGTCAGCACCAGATGCAGCGGTACGCCCCACTCCGGCACATTCCATTGCATACTGGGCCGTTCCACGATCCACCGCGCCACCATCAGCCCAACCAGCACGCTCAGCGGCATCACCAGCCACAGCGCATGGCCCGCCGACGCGCCCGGATACACCAGCGACCATACTAGCCCCCCGACGAACCAGCCCACGACCGTGCGCTCAAAAAATCCGCCTTCGCGCACCGCCCGGTAGCAGGCAATGATCCCAAACACCAGCATCCCGATTTCATAGCGCAGCGCCACCAACAGCGGAAAAGCTACCGGCGCGCCGTCCAGCCGTTCACCAAAGCCTTGCACACCCTGCCACAGCACATTCCCGATCCCGCTCAGATTGGCGGGCAAAATGAACAATCCGGTTCCCACGACAAACAGCACCACGCCCAGCGCGATCAGGCCATTTGTCCAGGGCCAATCTTGCGCCAGCCGCCGCACGTTGCCCAACACATCCGCGTCCGGGTCCATTTCGGTCAGCCATGCGAATACCACACCAAACGCCATCGCCAGAAACGTAAGCAGGCCTGCCGGTTCCGCCAGCAGCATCATCGCGCCGAAACATGCCGTCGCTGCCACCGCCCATGCAGGCTGTTTGGAGTCGATAAATCGCAGCACAAACCACGGTGCGATCACCGCCAGTATCATGGTCCAGATCACCGGGCTGGAGCTGCGCCCCGCCAGCATAACGACGGGCGAAATGCACAGTATTCCGCTGATGATCAGCGCCGCCAGCGGCCCCAGATACCGCCGCCACAGCGCGGGCAGCAGTGTTAGCACCACACTGGCAAGCGCCACCGGCAGCCGTGCCAATCCATCGTCCACCGGAAACACCGCCATCAGCGGCGCATTAAACCAGAATGACAGCGGGCTGTCTGGTACAATCGCTTCCCCTGCCGCCTGATCATGCACTGCGCGGTAGGCAGCCAATGCATCATGCGCCTCTGCATCTTGCAGCGGCGCGCGGCCCAGTTGCACCAGATGCAGCGCCAGCGCCAGCGCCACGATCAGCGCATACAGCCCGACTTCCAGCGTCACATGCACCCGTATTCCGATTTGTCTGTCATTGGCGGGCAATACCGCCGCTTCATTTACGGTCAAGGCTCACAACCCTTTAATCTGGTCCATCTGTTGTCGTAAATACCGCACTTCTCAGCCCACATACTCTGTTTGACTTCCCCCTCTACCAACTTGGTTGGAGAGGGGGATTGAGGGGGTGAGGTTCTTAATTAATTCGGTGCCGTCCGGTAAACCTGCACCGTCTCCGTCGCGCACACCGGCTCCAAAATGCCGTCAAATTTGCTCAATCCATCGGCCAGCGTACTGCTGCCGCCCGCCGCGATCATCTCATCGACCATCTGCCGTTCGGCCTCGCCCACCACAATATAATCAATCCCGTACTGGTCGATCAAGGCCCAGGCGCGTGTCCAATCGGTGGTGGTGTACAGTTCTTGCACATCGCCCACCCGGCTGCCCACGAATTTACCGTAACTCTCGCCGCGCCACTGCCCTTCATGGTTCTGCCACCCGATCAGCGTCGGAATCCCCGTCAGTCCGCTGAATCGACTCTGCCGCGAGTTATACGCGCCGCCCGGTGCTTCGACCAGAATCGCGTCCCGGTCCTTTTCGACGTTTTGCAGGCACTGGACCGCCTGATATTCATTCTGGCTGACCATCGTCGGCACACCGTTCAGCGTCAGCGGCCTCTGCTCCGGGCATTCCTGCCCGACCTTTGCCAGCGCCTTTTCATCACAGTAGCGCCCGCCTTCGATAATCGCCCGGTAGCGGAACCCCATCACGGGATACACCATCCCCGCCATGATAAAGACCGCCACCACCAGCCCATACACGCCGCGCCCAACCAGTACCGGAATTTTGCCCCGGCCCCGTGCGCGTGCCCCGGCCAGAATCGCCCACAGCGCAAACGCCGACGCGATGCTGAACAGAATCCAACCCTGGTAGTATAGCTTAAAAACGGTGTTCATCCGTACCCCAAAGTTGTCTTTGAGATACACAAAATCCGGTGCCAGCGTCAGCACCGCCCCGGCCCCGATCAGCAGCAGCGCGAATCCGTTCGCCGGGCTGGTTTCAAATTCAGGATCAGGCTTCGCGAACAACCGCCCCACCACCAGAAAGATCATCACCAGCAGCAGCGCTTCACTCGGCAGCGCGTCCGCGCGCTTGGCAACCACATCCCCCATCACCGTCGCCCAGCTTTGATCAAAGTCCGCACCCGTATAAATGTTATTCCGTTCGCCCACCGCCGCGTTATACTGTGCATCCCCGGCACCCAACCGTTCCGGCGCATCCCAGATTTGTTTGCCGCGCACGCCCGCCAGCAGAATCAGCGTGCTCATCAAAAACACCACCGCCAGCAGCCCCGCCTGCCAGTTAAACCGCCGCCCGGCCCGCCACACCTGCACCGCCAGATACGGCACCAGCATCACCAAGAAAATACCAAACTGCAAAAAGAACTGCTGCCACTGCGTCGGAAACACCAGATTCGGCATCACGCCCGACGCCTGCGACTCGAAGCTGACAAACCACAGCGCATACAAGACCACCGTCAGTACGGCAATCACTAGCGCGAACCGGGCCGTTTTCCACAGGTCTTCCAGCGACAGACTCCCGTTGACCAGCAGCCGCCGCACCAGTTCCGCCCCGACCAGCAGCGGGAGATAAACCCCATCCCACGAATTCATGAAGATCATCCCGCCGAC
>DATAMF010000374.1:0-2651 GCA_036260665.1 Aggregatilineaceae bacterium
TTAATATACACAAAAAACAAACACAGTGGCCTATAAAGGCCACTGTCTGGACTTTGGCATTTTTGGCAAAAAAGATGAGTTTCAGTCAAGCTAAGTTTCCACACACAAGCAGACTGGAACTCATCTCATGACAACTGTCCCACAAAATCCCGAACTCATCAAGCATCTCATAGCGATCTTGCGCGACTATCGGTGCATCTTTAGGCAGCAGCGGGTCTATGCACGGGCCATGGCGTTGGTGTTGGGAGAACTGCTGGTGTTCTCGCGGCATACCATCACCCAGGTGCTGATGGGACTGGGGATGAATGGACAGGATTGGAGTGCGTGGTATCGCCTGTTCAGTCGCCAGCGCTTTAACTATGAGGCGGCGAGTGAGGTATTGTTCCGGCAAAGCTTAGCCCATGTCAGCGCCGAGGAGGTGTATGTCGTGGCTGGGGATGCGACGCAAACGCCACGCAGTAGTGGGCGGATGGAAGGGGTCGGATGGCTGCGGAATCTGCGGACACCGCCGTTCAAGGTGGGGATTCATCGGGCACAACAGTGGTTCCATGGGAGCTGGTTGGTACCCGCCGAGCAGGGATATAGTCGAGCGCTGCCCTTGCGCTGGGTTCCCGCCTTTACGGCGAAGTCGAAGCGTACGGTGACTGCGGTCTGTAAGGAATGGGAGGCGGCGTTAGCGTTCCTAGTCTGGTTGAAGGCGCACTTCACCGTGAGTGGGCGTCCCGGGCAACGCCTGCTCTTCGTCGGCGATGGTCATTACGATACGGTGCCGTTGTGGCAGGCGCTCCCGGCGGGCGTTATTCTCCTGGCGCGGAGTGCCAAAAACCGGGTGGTATATCACCTGCCCCAACCGACCACGGGACGGGGACGTCACCGGAAGTATGGCGACCGGGCCTTGTCGCCACAACAGGTCTGGCAGGAACGCCGCGGGTGGCAGCGGCTGGAGCTCACCGTGCGCGGGCGGGTGCGCCATCTCCAGGTCAAGGTTCGCGGTCCCTTCCTGCGCCGGGGCGCGCCTGACTGTCCCCTGATGTTAATCGTGGTGCGCGGGAAGGACAACCCACACACGCGCCGTGACCCACTGCCCTTCCTCGTCAACGCCAGTTTGTCTCCTGAGGGCAAGTGGTGCTTACCCCTCCCGCTGACGACCTTACTCTTCTGGGCCTGGCAGCGCTGGGAACTGGAAGTCGCCCATCGCGAACTCAAAGCCACCTTCGGTCTCGGTCATAAACAGTGTTGGAATCCTCACGCGGCCGTGCTGTCCGTGCAATGGTCGGCCTGGGTCTATGCGGTGTTACTCTTAGCTGGCTATCGCACTTGGGGGTTGTCGCATGGCCCTCAGGTGCCCACGCGCTGGTGGTCCGGTTCCGGGCGTTGGTCATTCAATACCCTCTGGCGTGCCTATCGGGCCAATTTCTGGCACGCTCATGAATTTTGTCCTCTTCTATCGCTCTTGCCCAATGATTGGCTCGAAAATGACGCCCTGCTTCCTGCTTTACGTCATGCGGCCTTTGCTTCCGCGCCTGCTTGAGCGTGTTTTCGACCCTTTTTTCGGCTTTGTTCCACATCAAAAGACCGCTGGTTTGTTCCCAACGGTCTCTTCAATGTGCCAAAGTCCAGGAGAGGGGAGAAAAGTGCTTTTGAAGTCCCCTCTCCACAGGGTGGAGAGGGGATTTAGGGCTGAGGTCAATCTGCATAACGTCCGTCATTAACATTATACGTATTGGCGTATTTTTTGCCGTCTGCTACAATTCGCGCCCCGGAGGGTCTGTCTGATGCGTAAATATCGAAATCAAATTCTTGCCGGGTTGTTATTTATCTCGGTTGCTCTTATCGCCGTCGTCGCGCTGACCGGGGTCGATGCTCTGGCTGGCAAACTCGAAACCTTCCCGCTGTGGTTGTTTATCCCCGTGCTGCTGCTCAAATGCGTAAACTGGAGCCTGCGTTATCTCGAATGGCGGACGTTTCTGCGCGTGATCGGTGTGCATACGGTCTGGGAAAAAACGGAGTCTTCCCCAACACCCTCGATTCGCGAACGTGACAGCCTGGTGTTGTGGCTGTCCGGTCTGGCGATGGCGGTTAGCCCCGGCAAACTGGCGGAAATGCTCAAAGCGCTGATCCTCAAAAGCCTGAGCGGGTCCGATTTTTCGCGTAATGTTCCGGTGGTGTTTATGGAGCGGCTGGTGGATGGGTTCGCCGTGATCATCCTGGCGGTGATCGCGCTGCTGACCGTGGGGGGATCGCTGTCGCAGGGTGTCGCCATGTCTACGGTGCGGTGGGTGCTGTTCAGTGTCGCTGCCGTGTTGATCGCTGGCACCGCCATTATCCAATACCGCCGCCTCTCGTTGGCGCTGCTCGATTGGGCCGGAACCCTGCCGCTGCTGAACCGGATCGAGACGATTCTGCGCAACCTCTACGACTCCACCTACGAACTGCTGCGCCTGAAGAATCTGGCGCTGCCGCTACTGTTTGGACTGGGTGCGCATTTTAGTGACTGTATCGGCTTTTACCTGCTGCTCACCGGACTCGGTATTGATGGCGGTCTGACATTGTTCGGGCAGGCGATGTTTGTGGTTAGTTTTGCGGTGATCGTCGCGTCCTTGTCGGCTATGCCAGGGGGGCGCGGGCGGTCGTGAACTGACAGCGGGGGC
>DATAMF010000376.1:0-3133 GCA_036260665.1 Aggregatilineaceae bacterium
TATCCGCCTCGGACAGACGATCCGGCAAATAGTCGCGCGCGATATAAAATGTGCCGCGCAGTCCAACCTGATCGAGCAGATCGGCTACGCGGAGATCAAGCGGATGACCGTCGTCCCAACTGGTAGTCAGCCAAAGTGTCATAACCCCTCCTCAACGATCAAGTGTATCACGCCGGAACGGTGATGGGCGAACCCACCGTTGACGGGGCTTCGACAGGCGTGCTATACTGCCTACTAATTACATGGACGGAGAAGAGTACGCAGCCAGCACTGCCAGAGAGTGCGGGTCACGGGCTGAAAGCCTGCACAAGTTTGCACCTGCGGAAGGTCGCTCCTGAGTTGGCATCCTGAACAGAGAAAATAGGGATGTCCGGGTTCGCCCGTTAACGCGTCGATTGAGTGCCCGGTTGAGCCGGGAATCAAGGTGGTACCGCGGAAGATCGCTCTTTCGTCCTTGTGTGACGAGAGGGCGTTTTTATTTGTATAGGCAGAAACATGCAGCAATACAACGATACAACCGTATTTTATGATTCGTTTGCCGACGATTACCACCTGTGGTATCGGGACTGGGACGCAGAACTGGACCGCGAAGGGCTGAATCTGCGGCGCTATTTCCGCGATTACGGTGTCCAGACGGTGCTGGATGCGTCGTGCGGTCCCGGCACCCAGGCGATTGCGTTGGCCCGCCTGGGATTCATGGTGACGGCGGCAGACCCCAGCGAAGGATTGCTGGAACGGGCACGAAAAAACGCCGAACAATATGGCGTCACAGATAAAATCACGTTCGTGCAGTCCGATTTTCAGAGTCTGCATAACCATGTGCAGGGGCCATTTGATGCCGTGATCAGCAAGGGTAATTCACTGCCGCATTTGCTGCACGATGAGCAGATCGAAGAAACGCTTATGATCTTCAATGAACTGCTGCGGCCCGGCGGATTGGTGCTGATCGGGATGCGGGATTTTGAACCGCTGCTGGAAGATCGCCCGCGCTTCTGGCCGGGGCGCATTCATGACGAATCCAACGAGCAGATCATTACGTTCGATGTGTGGGATTGGGATGATGGGCCACCAATTACGGTGACATTCAATCGTTTCGTGGTGCGCGGCAAAGGCACCACCTACAAGGCGAACAAATATCCGGTGGTGTTCCGGGCGCTGACCGCTGACGAACTGGAAGTGGTGATCTCGGAAGCCGGGTTTGAGAATATCCAGTCGCAGCATGATCGCTGGGAACTGGTGATGACCGCGACCAAAACAGGCTGATTACAGCCGGGGCAATACGTGAATTGCCCCTACGGACAGAATAACAAGGAGGTGATGGCTTGTGTCACTTGTTGATGATGGGGTAGACGGTATCGTGATCGCAGCGGCGAAAGCCATCACACCGAACTGTGTTTATGCAACTGTGAGGAAGCCATGACCGAACCAATCACACGGGAAATGCCGAAGACATTTGATTATGCCGAGGCGGAAGCACGCATCTACGCGTGGTGGGAACAAAACGGCTACTTTAAGCCGGAGATCAACGACGGAGCCGATCCGTTCGTGATCGCGATTCCGCCGCCAAACGTGACCGGTGCGCTGCACAATGGGCACGCGATGTTTGTCAGCCTCGAAGATTTGATGATTCGCTACGAACGCATGCGCGGCAAAGCGGCGCTGTGGGTTCCGGGAACGGATCACGCCGGAATCGCTACCCAACTGCAAGTTGAAAATATGCTGCGGGGTGAAAAAACCACCCGCGAAGCCATTGGGCGTGAAGAGTTCTTGCGCCGCACCTGGGAATGGAAACGTAAATACGGCGGGCGCATCGTGGAACAACTGCGGCGGCTGGGCGCAAGCTGCGACTGGGACCGCGAACGGTTCACGCTGGACGAGGGACTCTCACGGGCGGTGCGCAACGCCTTCGTGACGCTGTGGGAACAGGGCCTGATCTATCGCGGGCCGCGCCTGATCAACTGGTCGCCGGGGCTGCAAACGGCGGTCAGTGACCTGGAAGTGGAACGCGCCGAAGAACAAGGACACCTGTATTACTTCAATTATCCGCTGGAAAACGGTGGCGGAATCCCGGTGGCAACCACGCGGCCCGAAACGCTCCTCGGTGATACGGCGGTGGCGGTGCATCCCGAAGATGAGCGCTACCAGCATTTGATCGGATCGTACTGCCTCGTGCCGATGCTCAACCGCCGGATTCCGATCATTGCGGACGAGTATGTGGATCGGGAATTTGGGACCGGCGCGCTGAAGATCACGCCGGGGCACGATCCAAACGACTATGAGATCGGGCTGCGCCATAAACTGCCGATCATCAACATCCTGAACAAGGACGCGACGCTGAACGAAAACGGCGGCAGCTATGCCGGGCTGGATCGGGAGGTCGCGCGCAAACAACTGTGGGCGGATATGGAAGCGGCAGGGATGACGATCCGCGTGGACGCGCCCCGTCACGCGGTGCCGCGTTCGCAGCGCGGCGGCGAGATCGTCGAACCGATGCTGAGCACGCAGTGGTTCGTGAAGATTCAACCGCTGGCGGAACGCGCGATTACGGCAGTCCAAAATGGCAGCATTCGCATTATTCCCGATCACTTCGAGAAGGTGTATTACAACTGGCTCGAAAATATTGAGGACTGGTGCATCAGCCGCCAACTGTGGTGGGGACATCGGATTCCGGTGTGGTACTGCGATCAGTGCGGCGAAATGACGGTGGCGCGGGAAGATCCAACCCAATGCGCGCACTGCGGCAGCGATCAGATTCACCAGGAAGAAGATGTGCTCGACACGTGGTTCAGCAGCGGATTGTGGCCGTTCAGCACGCTCGGCTGGCCGGACGAAACCGCCGATCTGAAGCGGTTCTATCCCACTGCTGTCATGGAAACCGGGTACGACATCCTGTTCTTCTGGGTGGCGCGGATGATCATGATGGGCCTGTGGTTCACCGAAGAAGTGCCCTTCCATACCGTGTACCTGCATGGATTGGTCCGCGACGAACACGGGCGCAAGATGAGCAAGTCGTACGGCAACGTGCTTGACCCCATCGAAACGGTGGATTCGTTTGGCGCGGATGCCCTGCGCTTCACCCTACTGACGGGCAGCGCGCCGGGGGCGGACATGAACCTCTCCGCCAGCCGCATCG
>DATAMF010000379.1:0-2930 GCA_036260665.1 Aggregatilineaceae bacterium
AAGGATGATGATGAAGATGGCAAACACCTGTCCCTCAAGCCCCGCTCTGCCAGCCATGCCGGGAATCTGCAGTCCCCGATCGACGAACTTCGAAAAGGCAATCAGGTTCACGTTTGCCGCGTTCAGGATCATCTCAATCGAGATCAAAATTCCCACGGCGTTGCGGCGGGATCTATCACCTGACGACGCATGCCTTTTTCAAGGCGTGCCTGTTTCTGGGTTCGGGAAGTGTGATCCATGCTCTGCACACGCAGTCGATGTCGCAGATGGGCGGATTGCGCAAGAAGACGCCCTGGACGTTCTGGACCTTCCTGATCGCGACGCTGGCCCTGATGGGTTTCTGGCCCTTTTCGGGCTTTTACACCAAGGACACGATCATTGCCGCGGCGCTTGAGTTTGCCATGCGCCGTCCCGCGCACTGGCTGCTTCCGGCCTTCGCGATTGGCGCGGCGTGCCTGACGGCTTTCTACATGGCGCGGCTGATCCTGCTGACCTTCTTTGGCAAGCCGCGCGACCGCCATGCTTACGAGCATGCCCATGAAAGCGGCTGGGCGATGGTGCTGCCGCTGGTGGTTCTGGCGGCGTTGAGCCTGCCCCCCATGGGCGGCCCGCACGGCAACTGGTTCTGGTTTCGCAATCCGACGCCCACGCGCGCGCAGATTGAGCAGCGCTATGGCCCGGTGGGGGAGCTGTCCGTCGGCGAGGAACAGAGAGCGATGGGCGCGGGCGCCGGTCACGCTGAGGAGCACTTGGCTGCGGAGGCGTCGCTGGTCACGCTTGGCTCTTCCCATGAAGAAGCGCAAAGCGAAGGTCACGGCGGCGAGCACGCGGTGGACGCCCTGGCGCACAAGGCGCATCTGGTGGCGGTTGGCTCCTCGGTGGGCGCGTTTGCCGTGGGGGTGTTGCTGGCCTTGCTTACCTACGGCTTTGGCGTGATCCGCCCCGAGAAGGTTGCCCAGCGCTTCGGGCCGCTCTACCGACTGCTGCTTAACAAGTACTACGTGGACGAATTCTACATGGCCGCCGTGATCCGCCCCTTCCTCCGTTTGTGCCGCTTCATTGGAGGATTCGACAACCGGGTGATTGACGGGGCGGTCAACCTGACTGGGTCGCTGACGCGTTGGGTGAGTGCGCTGGTCGGCATGGCCGACCGCGACGTGGTGGATGGCACGGTGAATGCCGTGGGTGAGGCGGCCATGAACACGGGCCGTGTTTTGAGCCGCCTGCAAAGCGGGCGTGTGGGCAGTTACCTAGCCGGGGCTTTCGTGGGCATGGTTTTCCTGGCTGGTTTTGTTTTCTGGATACTTGGACGCTGGAGTTGAGATGATACCCCATATTTTGAGCTGGATTGTTTTTGTGCCGGTTATCGGCATGGCCATCATGGCGTGCATCCCGAGCCGCGGGGGCGCCAATGCCATCCGTTGGACATCGGCGCTGACAAGCTTTGTGGTCTTTGCATTGAGCAGCTGGCTGCTGGTCGAGTATCTGCGCCTTCCCGAGGCCAGTCGCGCCGGGTTTCTCGGCATGAAGGGTAGCAGCGTCCTCTTTGAGGAGAAGGGACGCTGGATCGGTGAGTACAACATCTGGTATCACCTTGGGGTGGACGGGCTGAGCGTCGTGCTGGTCTTCCTGACCGGGTTGCTGTCGTTTCTGGCTGTGGCTGCGGCGTGGAGCATCAACAAGGCCGTCAAAGGCTTTCACATGATGTACATGCTGCTCATCACGGGGATGATGGGCGTCTTTGTCGCGCTGGACCTGTTTCTCTTCTACGTCTTCTGGGAAGTGATGCTGCTGCCGATGTACTTTCTGATCGGCATCTGGGGCGGGCCGCGCAAGGAGTACGCCGCGATCAAGTTCTTCCTCTACACGCTGGCCGGTTCGGTGCTCATGCTGGTTGCCATCCTGGTGGTCTACATGAAGTACCACACGTTCTCGATTCCCGAGCTGATTGCCAACCCGCCCTTCCGCGACAGCCTGCTGACGGCCAACCTGCTTTTCCTGGCCTTTTTCATCGCGTTCGCGGTCAAGATCCCCATGTTTCCGTTTCATACCTGGCTGCCCGACGCGCACGTTGAGGCTCCCACGGCCATCTCGGTGATTCTTGCCGGGGTTCTGCTGAAGCTGGGTGGCTACGGCATCTTGCGGATCAACTTCCCGATCTTTCCGGAGTCCACGCGCTACTTCATCGGGTTGATCGCTTTGTTTGGCGTCATCAATATCGTCTACGGCGCGTTTTGCGCCATGGCCCAGACCGACTTCAAGAAGCTGGTGGCTTACTCGTCGATCTCCCACATGGGGTATGTTCTGCTTGGCATGGCCGCGCTCAACCCCGAGGGAATGAACGGTGCGGTCTTCCAGATGTTCAACCACGGACTCTCCAGCGCGATGATGTTCTTGCTCGTGGGCGTGCTCTATGAGCGCGCGCATCACCGCGAGATTGAACGCTTTGGTGGAATCGGGTTGCAGATGCCCAAGTATCTCACCGTGGCGATTGTGGGCTTTTTCGCCTCGCTGGGACTGCCCGGACTGAGCAGCTTCGTCAGCGAGATCATGGTGTTCCTGGGGGCGTTCAAGAGCCACTCCACCGTTGGGGCGCCCCAGGCATTTCAGTGGGTGTTCAGCATGAAGGTGCTGACGATGATCAGCTCGCTCGGGGTCGTGCTTGGCGCGGCATACCTGCTCTACACGATGCAGCGTGTCTACCTGGGCAAGCCCAAGCCCGAGCATGAGGGGTTTGCAGACATGGGGCTGCGCGAGTACCTGGCGCTTGTGCCCCTGGCGGTCCTTTCGCTTGTGCTGGGGATCTGGCCCAATCTGGCACTCAACGTCTTTAGCGGAGCCATGAACCAGTTGCTGACGCTTTGGCACTCGCCCGTGGCGGTGGCTGCGGCTGCGTCGGCCGGAAAGGTGGCCGGGTTTTGAGTGTCCCT
>DATAMF010000381.1:0-4997 GCA_036260665.1 Aggregatilineaceae bacterium
AAAGAAGAAACGGCAGCCCTGAGTCAGGCGCGTGAAATGGCGCTGGAACACGTGTCGTTTGATATTCAGCCGGGACAACTGGTGGCGCTGGTGGGGCCGAGCGGCGCGGGTAAAACCACGATGACGTACCTGATTCCGCGATTGTATGATCCGAATGAAGGGCGGATTCTGATCGATGGGTGTGATCTGCGAGAAGTGACGCTGGATTCGCTGGCGGCGCAGATCGGGATGGTGACGCAGGAAACGCACCTGTTCCATGATACCATTCACACCAATCTGATCTATGCCAAACTGGACGCAACACAAGACGAAATCGAAGCGGCGTGCCGGGCGGCGAATATCCATGATTTTATTATGGGACTGCCGAATGGTTATGATACGATTGTGGGCGAACGCGGGTACCGGTTGAGCGGCGGCGAAAAACAACGAGTCGCAATCGCGCGCGTGATTCTCAAAGACCCGCGAGTTCTGGTGTTGGACGAAGCGACGAGTCACCTGGACAGCCAATCGGAAGCGCTGATTCAGGATGCGCTGAAGACGGTGATGGCGGGACGGACGAGCATCGTGATCGCGCACCGGCTGAGCACGATTCTGGCGGCGGATATGATCCTGGTGATGGATCGGGGCCAGATCGTAGAACGCGGCACGCATCACGATCTGCTGGCGCAAGGCGGGCTGTATGCGCAACTGTATGAGACGCAGTTCAGCCGGGACAAAGAACCTGTTGCATAGGTTTTTGTGAGCCGATCTCGATGGTCGGCTTTTTTGATACCCCCGCCCCCCCCCTTTGACCGCCTGTTTTGGCCCATTTGAGGGGAAAACCGTTCGCCAATGGGGTGAGATCCTGGCAGGAAGTGCCACTTTTTGTCACTAAGGCTGCGCCAATTATTTTCCTGGGATGGCCTAACTGATGATATTATGTTATTCCCCGCCCCCCCCTTTGCGCGGGTTTGAGGGAAAAACTCGCGTCGTGAAAGGGTATTTGGCGACGCGAGACGGGAAAAATTGATTAAAGGTGCGGTGTTATCTGAGAATCAGGATAGCACGAATGTTCGAGAATGTATAGTCATTCGATGGTGAACTTGGATGGCTAACCTGGATGGTTAATAATGTGGGGGTTACAGGGTTTATCCCCAGCTTCACACGAGTAGTGGTAAGATTTTGAGGGTATGACCAATCCAACTGAGTGAGCAACCATCCCTAATCAATGAATCGCAGGAGAGAATAATTTTGAAAACTGCAACTCTGAAAATCGTCGAACAATGGGACATTTTCGAACTCACACTGAAGGGTCCAGATGATGGATGTATGAATGTGAACTTGGGTGCAGAATTCAGACATGATGAACGCTGCATTGGGATCAACGGATTCTATGACGGAAATGGCCTTTACCGTGTGCGATTTATGCCCGATCAGGCAGGCGAATGGCATTATACAACCCAGAGCAATTGCAGCGAACTGGATGGAGTTGCAGGTTCATTTGTGAGCACGCCGCCGGGCAACCACAATCATGGGATGGTACGCGTCCAGCATAGGTATCACTTCGCTTATGACGATGGAAGGTCTTATTATCCCTTTGGCACCACCTGTTATGCCTGGACGCACCAAGGGGAAACGCTTGAAGAGCAAACGCTGAACACGCTGCGCAGCGCGCCCTTCAACAAAGTTCGCATGTGCATTTTTCCTAAGCATTATCCCTATAACGAAAACGAGCCGGTCTACCATCCGTTCGAGCCGTGTGATTCAGGCGAATTACGCTTCAACCCGGCTTTTTTCCAACACTTTGAAAAGCGTGTCGGTGAACTGCGCGATATGGGTATCGAGGCGGATGTGATTCTATTCCACCCCTATGATCGCTGGGGCTACGCGAAGATGGATGAGGAGCATGATATTCGCTACTTGCGGTACGTTATCGCTCGTCTGGCTGCCTACCGTAACGTCTGGTGGTCGCTGGCTAACGAATACGACTTTTTATTGAAGGACAAACCATTGGAACGGTGGGAACGTTTCTTCGCGATTCTGCGTGAGGAAGATCCTTATCAACACCTGAGGTCGATTCACCAGGCCGATCCACAGATGGTTTATGATCAACCCGATGTGACCCATGTGAGCATTCAGAACTGGGATGTGAAGCAGGTCAAAACATGGCGCACAACCTATGGTAAACCAATCGTCAATGATGAACTGGAATACGAGGGCAATATTCCTTTTCCATGGGGCAATATCACGGCACAGGAACTTGTTCACCGTGCCTGGATTATGGTAACTAACGGGGGGTACGCAGGACATGGGGAAACATATGAACATCCGAATGATCTTTTGTGGTGGTCAAAAGGAGGCGTTCTTTGGGGTGAGATCTGGAAACGGCTTGCATTTTTGAAACAGATTATGGATGAAGGTCCCGCCGGTGGCCTTTCGCCTCGCGAAGACTCCTGGGTGTGGACACGAGTATCGGGTGGCATGGGCATGAATGGCAATTACTGCCTGTTCTATTTTGGCGAACATCAGCCTGTTTCCTGGGGGATTGATCTGCCCGATCAGGATTACACCATTGACCTTATTGATACCTGGAACATGACGATTTCTCCAGGGACACTGCGCCCCGTGAGGCAGTTCAGTCCATATCCTGCTACTCACGAGATTGTGCTGCCAGGAAAACCGTATCTGGCCGTACGGATCAAACCACTTGATTAATGAACGAGAACCGGTTTCGTGGCGTGAAGGGCTGATGATAGAATGGGAGGCATAGCTGGGCGATAATAATCAGGAGACGATATGAAAGTTTTATTCATTGGAGGCACGGGAAATATCAGCCAGTCGGTGAGCAAGCTGGCGCTGGAACACGGGATTGATTTGTATCTGCTCAATCGCGGGCATTCCAGCATCGAAGGCGCAAAAACGATCAAAGCCGACATCCACCAACTGGATACACTTGACGGCCAGCAATTTGATGTGGTTGTCAACTGGATTGCGTATGTGGAAGGGGATGTTGAACGCGATATAGCCCTGTTCCGCGAACACTGCAACCAGTATATTTTTATTAGCTCGGCGTCGGTGTATCAAAAACCTGCCACAGATTTTCTCTTGACGGAGTCAACACCCTTAGCGAATCCGTACTGGGGATATTCGCAAGATAAAATTCGGTGCGAAGAACACTTGATGCGCGCATACCGGGAAGACGGTTTTCCGGTGACGATTGTGCGGCCTTCGCATACCTACGATACACGCATCCCGGTAGCGGTGGGGAACTGGGCCAGTTACCTGATCCCGCAGCGGATGCTGGAAGGTAAGCCGGTGATCGTGCATGGGGATGGAACGTCGTTGTGGACTCTGACCCATGCGGAAGATTTCGCTAAAGGGTTTGTGGGGCTGCTGGGAAATCCGCAGGCGATTGGGCACGCCTTCCAGATCACGTCGGATTTTGTGCTGACGTGGAATCAGGTCTACGAACAGATCGGAGATGCGTTGGGCGTCAAACCGAATTTGGTTCACATCCCATCCGAGTTTATCGCACGGGTGGATGCCAAAACCGGCGCTGGGCTGGTGGGCGATAAGATGTGGAGCGCGGTGTTCGATAACAGCAAAATCAAGCGCCTGGTACCCGGTTATGCGGCGACGATCCCATTTTACGAAGGGATACGGCGTACGTTAGCGTGGTTCCAGGCAGACGAGCGCCGGATGCGCGTCGAGGCGGACGATCATGCCCTGATGGAGCGCATCCTGGCGGCCTATGGGCACTAATCAGAGCGCAACTTCGGCGCGCTGCTCGTTGGAACGGGCGGCGGCCAAGACGAGATCGAGCGTTTTTGCACCTTCACGCATGGGGGTGCGGGTGTGACCATTGGTTTCGATGGCTGTTAACAGGTCTTCGATCATCCGGCGGCGGAAATCCTGACTCGACTCGATCATTTCGGCAGTCGGGTCGGTATCCGCCATTGTACGGTAGAAGGTGGCGTGATTGGCGTCCGTGAAATCAACGGTGAGATGCTGCGTCACTACCCGGTAATCGTTGATCCATCTGCCGGGGATCGCGCTGTTGGTGGCATAGACGACACCTAACGCGCCGCTCTGGAAACTGACCACCGTCGCACTTACGTCTTCGATGGTGTAATCAGGCACGTCACGATGGAATAGATTCGCCTGGCGGCTGTAGACGGCTGCCGGATCACCCAACAGATACCGCAGCAGATCGAACATGTGGATTGCCTGCTCCACCACCTGGCCGCCCGATTTGTCACGCATCCGCCACCAGGGGGCATGCAGCGCATTACAGAAATACCGGGCGGTCATCAAACCCGCCGGACCCGCTGTGCCATCGTCCAGCCGCTGTTTCAGATATTCAATGGCTTCCCCAAAGCGGAACATAAAACCGACCTGCGTTTTGATACCTGCCTGTTCGGTCCATTCCACCATTTGCCACGCCTGCGCCGATGTGAGGGCAATGGGTTTTTCGATCATGATATGAATCCCGCGCTGGGCGGCAAGCTGCACTTCGTCGGTGTGGCTGTAGGGCGGCAGCGTGATCACCAGGAGATCGAGATCGGCCTGATCCAGCAGGGCATGGTGGTCGGTAAATACGGCGGCGCGGTGAGACGTATATTTTTCGGAAAACTCCTGCGCTTTCCACTCGTTGCGATCTGAAAAGGCAGTTAGCTCAACCCGATCCTGCAATCCAGTCAGAATGGGCGCGAGACGATGGGCATAACCGCCGCATCCCAGCATCCCCACACGTAACAGAGTCATTTGATCAACCCTCTTTGATATAACTTATGAGAATGGTAGTTCTCAAAACTTAGGTTAAAATTACGATGGAAATTCGATCACCGCCTGCAAAACCTGATCTGGCGACTGGTCCAAAATGTCGAATAATTCCAGGGCGCGGTCAAAGGGCGCGCGGTGGGTGATGATCGGCGGCAGATTGAGCAGACCATCGACCTGAAGCTGTACTGCCGACTGCCACAGCCGCATCTTGTCCCAGCGGTAGGAAAATTCGGGCG
>DATAMF010000391.1:0-4330 GCA_036260665.1 Aggregatilineaceae bacterium
CGCGACACTGGGATCGTGGAAAAAGCCGCGTAACAAAGTGTTTCTCCCCCCGCGTGATCCCGTTGCGTCGGCGGTGCTGGCCGATCAGATTCTGGCGGCGCGCGGCAGTCTTCCCACCCCCGCCGGGCGGCGCATCCGGCGCTTGGGGCGGGTGATGGTATGTGTCGGCATCCTGCTGACGGTGGGCCTTAGTTTTTTTGTGGCTGCGCCAAGCGCCACCGTGACGATCACCCCCGCCAGCGATCAGGTCTTTGTGCGCGTGCCGATCACCGCCGATCCGAATCTGACCGATATTGATATTGTAGCGAACCAGATTCCCGCGACGATTATCACGCATCAGGCGACTAGCCGCGTCACGATTGAAACATCGGGGCGCGAAACGGCGGGCACGTCGCAGTCGCAGGGTGTGGTGGTCTTCACCAATACCACCGATCAGCCGCTGGTGATTCCGATGGGAACCATCGTCGCCACCGGCGACATTTACCCGGTTCGTTTTGCGACCCTTCAGGAAATGACACTGCCTGCCGGAGTAGATGCCCGCGTTGAAGTCCCGATTCAGGCGCTGCCTGAACAATCCGGGGCAGGGGGCAATGTCAACCCGGGGGCGATCACGCGCATCGAAAGTGACTTTGCGGATCGGGTGTCGGTGACGAATCCGAACGCGACCTTTGGTGGCGCGACGCAGGAACGTTCTTATGTTACAGAGGACGATCAGCAGCGGCTGCTGGATCGCGGGCGGCTGCAACTGCTGCAAAATGCGCGGGATGAACTGCTGCATCAGTTGGGCGGCGATCAGCTTCTGGTTCCCGGCTCGCTGATGATCATCGAGGAGCGCCCCGAATGGACGCTTTACACGCCGCAGGTGGTGGGCGAGACATCCGAAAGCCTGACGCTGGACCTGCGCGCGAATGTCAGCGCCGTTGTGATCGATGAGTCGCTGGCGCGGACGGTGGCCTATGGTGCGTTGGGACCGCAGCTCCCGCCGAATCTGGAAGTGCTGCCCAGCACGCTCACCTTTACCATCCGCGACATCATCCCGCCCGATTCCAGCGGGCGCGTATCGTTCGAGATGGAAGTATCGGGCAGCGGGGCGGTGGATGTCGATACCGACGCCGTGCGCGAACGGATCGCCGGAGTCAGTGAAAAAACGGCCATGCAGCGCATGCAGGATGAATGGGTGCTCGATCCCAGCCAACCGCCGGTGATCGAAACCTGGCCGGGCTGGTATAACCGCCTGCCGGTGCTGCCCGTGCGGATTACGGTGGAGGTGAATACGCCATGATACCGGGGCGGCTGTTGGGCGTGGATTATGGGATGAAGGTGATCGGGCTGGCGGTCAGCGATCCGTCGGGCCTGTTGGCGCGCCCGCTGCAACTGATCTATCGCAAATCCAAAAAGGAAGATTTCGCCAAAATCAACACGGTGATCCGCGAACAGAAAACGGTGGCGCTCGTCGTCGGCCTGCCGGAGTCCCCGCCGGAGATCACCGACTATACCCAGGCGGATCGTGTCCGGCTGTGGGCGAGCCGTTTGGCGGCGGCGGTGAATGTCCCGGTGATGTTCTGGAATGAGCGTTATTCCTCGTGGGAAGCGGAAGAAGCCCTCGCGGCAGCGGGGAAAGCGCGCCCCAAACGCATCGACGCGCACGCAGCCGCGATCATTTTGCAGGAATTTCTCGACGCGCACCGCGACGGCACCCCCTGGCCGGAGGCGGTCACGCCGAGCGCGACGGAGTAATCAGCGTTTGCCCGCCGATGCCATTCCAAGCGCCCGCGCGACCTGTTTGCCTGCTTCGGAGGGCGAAGAGGCGGTCAGAAATTGGAGGCCGCGCATCAGATCAGGCACCTGTTCGGGGGCCATATCCGGCCCTAGCACTGGAATGATCCGCTTACGATCCGCCACCGCCGCACCCCATTCAAAAAACGTCCAGGGACTCTGGCTGCTGCTGGGGCTGAGGATGAAGATCATTGTATCGCTTGCGCGCAGCGCCTGTTCGACCTGTTCCGCCCAGCGATCACCGGGCTGGATATGATGCGCATCGAACCAGACCTCGACACCCGCCGCTTGCAGGGATGCGCTAAACTGGTCCGCCCAGGCGCGATCCGAATGCGAATATGATAAAAAGATTTCAGGCATGATCCGCCATCCGTTCACTCAGTTCGTCCAGATACTTGTCGATGTCGTTTAAACTAATCATATTCCGCTTTTTAAGAAAAACCAGCGCGTTCGGCTGTGCCTGAAATTCAGCCGGAGAAATGCCGTGCAGCACCACCACAATCGGGATCTGCCGCAGCCACGCCGCCCCCAGTTCGGCCCACACATACGGGCGCTGCAAGGCCCAGGGCGTGATCAGCACCACCAGTTCGTGCGCCTTGTCTAAATTTTTAAGTAAAACGTCCTCAAATTCCTCCCCGATGGCGATCTGGGCCTCGTCCAGAAAAGGGGATGCGCCGCGCGCCGCGATCTCCCGCGCGATCTGCCGGGCAACCCAGGTATCTTCCCCTGAATGGCTGATAAAGATAAACCGCTCCGAAGTGGTCACGCGTTCCCGCCCTTCGTTGACTAAAATTGATCCCAGACCATTGTACAACAGAAAATTGTGTAGTCGTAGCCTAATCGCCCTTTTCATGCGGCGGCTTTTCCGCCTATAATTTCCCCCGGAGAAGGAGACTCGCATGAACCAATCAAAAACGCCGAATATCGCGGCTGCGCTCTTCCTGAGTTGTTTTATGGTGGTCTGCCTGCTGGTAGTGGTGGTCGGCGGCGGGCTGTATCTGTGGGCGCGGCAGGAGGGCTTGAATCCGGTCAAGGCGATCCAACTGCGCGTGAGTCTGGCCCGTCACAACGACGAACTGAATACTCCGGCGGGCAGTGACGCCACGTACCGCGAATTTATCATTGCCGCCGGGGATACTGCCGACGCGGTAGCCAATAACCTGTACCGTCAGGCCCTGATCACCAATCCCAACCTGTTTGTAGATTACGTGCAGTATCACCGCCTGGACAGCCAGCTTGACGCGGGCACGTATTATTTGCAGCAAACGCTGACGATTCCCGAAATGGCCGAAGCGATTGCCGAAGGCAAAACCGCCCTGATTCCCTTGCAGACGATTGAAGGCTGGCGGCTGGAAGAGATCGCGGAGACCATCGACAACACGCCCGCGCTGCCGTTCACGGGGGCGGACTTTATCCGGCTGGTGCGGCCTGATGGCAGCGGCGCGCCCATCGAGATTCCGGCGGACTTCAAGCTGTGGGCCGGGATTCCTGATGTCTTGTATGATGGCAGTCAGCCCTCGTTGGAAGGCTTCTTATTCCCGGCGCGGTATGATCTCAACCCCGGCAGTACGGCAATCCAACTGCGCGATCAGATGCTGCAGACCTTCCGTACCAATGTGGAGCCGCTGTATACCCAATATCTCGCGCAAACGCCCGCCGATCAGCAGATGACGCTGTTTGAGATGGTGACGATGGCCGCGATTGTGGAGCGTGAAGCGGTCCAGCCGGAAGAAAGCCCGATCATCGCCTCGTTATATCTCAACCGCCTCCGCCTCCCGATGAAGCTCGATGCTGATCCCACTGTGCAGTACGCCATCGGCTACCGGGATGGGCGGTGGTGGCCGCGTCTGACCGGGCAAAATGATTATTATGCGCTCGGCGTGGTGCAGGAAAAGCCCGCCTACAACACCTATCTTAAACAGGACACCGATCCGAATCTGCTGCCGCCGGGGCCGATTGCCTCGCCGGGGTTGGCGGCGATCCGCGCGGTGATGCAGCCCGCCGCAACGCAGTATTATTACATGTTCTCGTGTGATGGCTCGACGCACCTCTTCGCTATGACGCTCGACGAGCATAACAACAACATTGCCGCCTGCCAGCAGTGATCAATTTCGCGCTGTCCTGGTGAATTCTAAGATCGGTAATTGCTATTTTCGTAGGGGCGTCGGCTTGCCGCGCCCGCTTTTCTCCCCTTTTTCTACGTCAAAGGCTATACATTACCCACATCTTTTTGGATCGCGGATCAACGCATTCTCGTAGGGGCGTATGGCAATACGCCCCGCTAGCCGATCTGAATCAGGGCCGCACTTTCCACGACGCTCAATGCACACACCTGTAGGGGCGTCGGCTTGCCGCGCCCGCTTTTCTCCCCTTTCTCTACGAAGTGGGGAAAGGGGGCGGGGGATAGGGGTAAAACCGAAAGTTTGCCAAGACAGAGAGTGATCGATTTAACTTGAATCCCCTGCGATTTAGCCTGAATCTGGATGCATTCAGGCTAAATCTCGCCCCAAATTATCCCAATTAAGCCTTAATTTATCCCACATAAGGCTGAATG
>DATAMF010000397.1:0-2995 GCA_036260665.1 Aggregatilineaceae bacterium
TCGGGCGCGTCGGCATGGCTGCGCGCGAGCGTTCCGACCTCGTCCTCCTCGTCGACGATCACCTCGATTTCGCGCCCGATCTTGGCATCGAGCCGCGCCGCCGAGATTTCCGCCTGCACCTCCATGAAGCGTTCGAGGCGCTCCTCCTTCAGCTCCTCCGGCACGGCATCGGGCAACTCGTTGGCCGCTGCCCCTTCGACCGGCGAGTACTTGAAGCAGCCGACGCGGTCGAGCTGCGCTTCCTTGAGGAAGGCCAGCAGTTCCTCGAACTCGGCATCCGTCTCGCCGGGAAAGCCGACGATGAAGGTCGAGCGCAGCGTGAGATCGGGCACCGCGGCGCGCCAGGACTGGATTCGGTCGAGGGTCTTCTCGACCGCGCCAGGGCGCTTCATCAATTTGAGGATGCGCGGGCTGGCATGCTGGAACGGGATATCCAAGTAGGGCAGGATGATGCCGTCCGACATCAGCGGAATCACGTCGTCCACGCCGGGGTACGGATACACGTAGTGCAGCCGCACCCACGCGCCAAGGCTGCCCAGCGCGCCGGCCAGTTCGGTCATGCGGGATTTCAGCGGGCGGCCATTCCAGAAGCCGGGGCGATACTTCACGTCCACCCCGTAAGCGCTGGTGTCCTGCGACACCACCAGCAGTTCCTGCACGCCCGCGCCGACCAGGGCCTCGGCCTCGCGCATCACCTCGCCGATCGGACGGCTCACCAGATCGCCGCGCAGCGACGGAATGATGCAGAAGGTGCAACGGTGATTGCAGCCCTCGGAAATTTTCAGGTAGGCGTAATGGCGCGGCGTGAGCTTGATGCCGCCGGGCGGAATCAAGTCAGCGAAAGGATCGTGCGGCTTCGGCAGCGCCGTGTGCACCGCTTGCATCACCTCGTCCAGCGCATGTGGCCCGGACACCGCCAGCACCTTGGGGTGCGCCTCGCGCACCACATCACCCTTGGCACCCAGGCAGCCGGTGACGATCACCTTGCCGTTTTCCGCCAGCGCCTCGCCGATCGCCTCCAGCGACTCCTGAACCGCAGCGTCGATGAAACCGCAAGTGTTGACCACCACGACGTCGGCATCATCGTAGCTGCCGACGATCCCATAACCCTCGGCACGCAATTGTGTCAGGATGCGCTCGGAATCAACGGTCGCTTTCGGGCATCCGAGAGACACGAATCCGACGGTCGGGGTGCGGGCGGGTTTTGCTTTGGTTACCATGACGTTCAATCCTGATGGAGCTTGAGATGTATATCGTAGCGATTGGCTGGGCCTACGTGATTCTGATGATGGCGATCACCGCAAGCAGTGTCGCCAAGGCGCTGGGCATCCTGATTTTCCTGGGCGTATTGCCCCTGGCGCTGTTTGTTTACGTGGCCGATGGGCCGCGTCGGCGCCGGCGCTCAGTGGCCATTTCCAATGAGATAGCCGACCAGCGCGACGCTGCCAATTCCGAGTCCGATCAACACTAGCTGTTGCAGCGTGGCGCCAATTTCCGCGCGCTTGTGAAGGCCCGGAATCAGGTCCGACAGGGCCACATACAACATGCTCGCACCCGCCAGGCCAAGCAGCGCCGGCGTCCAGCCTTCCAGCATCGACAGCGCGTAATACCCGACCAGCGCTCCGATCAATGTCGCCACGCCGGTCAGGAAGTTGAGCAGCAGTGCCCGGGTGCGGGAATAGCCGGAATGCAGGAGGATCAGGAAATCTCCGATTTCCTGCGGGATTTCGTGTGCAATGATCGCCAGCGCAGTGATGACTCCCAGGCGAAAATCAGCCAGAAAGGCGCCTGCGATGATGATGCCGTCCACAAAATTGTGGAAGGTGTCGCCCACCGTGATCATCAGACCGGAACGCCCGTGATCATGGCTCTGAGCGTGGCTGCTATGCGCTTCGCAGACTTCATCGTGGCAGTGTCGCCACAACACCAGCTTCTCCATCAAAAAGAACAGCAGGATACCGGCCAGCAAGGCCTTGGCGACCGTTCCGATATCGCCGCCCATTTCCACTGCCTCCGGCAGCACTTCCAGTAACGATGCGCCTAGCAGCGCGCCAATGGCGTAGCTCACCAGCACAGGCACCCAGCTTGGGCGGGCCGAAAGCGCCAATACCGCAGCCAGCAACAAGCTCAGCAAGCTGCCTGCGGCAGTTGCGATCAGAATGATGGCAAGGGTTGACATGGGAAACCAGGGACGGCCGAGAAAGTGGGTGATTATACCGGGGGCGGGGCACCTGGCCGATATCTGCGTTCACTCTGCCTGATTGGCAGCGGACAATCCCCGGGAAACCAGCAAAGGCTCAGTCGCTTGATACGTAGATCTATTCGTATCCCGCAACCATTTCAGCTGCGGGATACGTCAACTGCCAACACGAATTTCTAGCGGAAAAGCCAGCCTTTAATTCTTGGCTTTTTCAGGAGCAACCGACAATTCCTCTTTCAACTTATCGATGCTGGCCTTGCCAAAGCCTTTCACATTATCCAATTCGTCCAGGTGCTTGAAATTGCCATTGGCTTCCCGGTACTGGATGATTGCCTTGGCTTTTGCCGGCCCCAGGCCCTTCACCGCTTCAAGCTCCGACTGTGTAGCCGTATTGATATTCAACGCCGCAAAAGCCGGAAACGCGAAAATCAAACTCGCCAGCACCAGCAAACTCTTGTGCATCTTGTTCATACTTCCTCCATTTGAAAGTTATTGATTCGTGAGCAAATGCCCACGCAAGCAAAGTACTCTCAGCGAGGAAAACGCTCTATACAACTTAAGTTGTAGAGGCGAGGTATTGATTTGATTTCATGGCGCAAATAATTTTTAATACCTCGTTTTCAAGCAGCATCCATCGCGTTACGGGATACCACAAGCGCAATCCTCTAAGCGGGCACAAGTAAAAAACCCCCTCTTTTTGGGAGGGGGTTTTGGGTACCTTTTGGGTACGTATAAGGAGTCTGACGATGACCTACTTTCACAGGCGAATGCCTACTATCATTGGCGCGGGAGCGT
>DATAMF010000401.1:0-23373 GCA_036260665.1 Aggregatilineaceae bacterium
CGGCTGATCGGGATCAATATTCATTTCTGCGCGACGTGTGACGCGCCGTTTTACAAGGGCAAACAGGTCTATGTGATGGGCGGGGGCAACAGCGGTTTTCAGGAAGCGCTGCATATCTGCCAGTTTGCCGAGCATGTCACGATTCTGGAATATGCGGACAAACCCAACGCCAGCCTGATTTTGCAGGAGAAAATATACGACTGCGGGAAAATCTCCATCCAAACGAATCAGGAAGTGCGCGAGTTTCTGGTCAACCAGGAGCGCAAAATGGCAGGGATGCGGATTGTGGATCGGGTGACAGGCGAGGAGCGGATCGATCATCCAGATGGTGTGTTTATCCTGATCGGGATGGAACCGAACAGCGACCCCTTCAAGCCCTATCTGGAGACGGATGATCACGGGTTTATCGTCACCAGCGATTCGCTGGAAACGAGTATTCCGGGGGTGTTCGCGGCGGGCGATGTGCGGGCGCGCAGCACCAAACAGGCGGCATCCGCAGCAGGCGAAGGCGCAACCGCCGCGCTGATGATGCGGCAGTATTTGCAGCGCGTCAAAACGATGTAAGGCCCATCCCCAGAAAAGATTGGCGCAGCCTAAAATGTTCCCTCCCTGCCCGGCAAGGAGGGAATCAAGCGCATCTAGTCGGTGATCATATCCTGGGGCAGATGGGGGGCGTAATTGATGCCGCGCAGATCCCAGAGGCCATCCCGCCACGTCATATAATGCATGGCGGTGTTGTGCATATGAATATCGAGGTGGTGGCATTTCAACAGCATGCGCACCATCGTACTCGCGGTGCCGCCGTGACAGATGACGATCAGTGTTTTGGGCGATGACGGATTTTCGATGAGGCGGTTCAACACCCGCCGGGTTTGTTCGGTGAAACGCTGGTAAAAGTTATCGTGGGGCAGCAGATAATAATGCGGCCCGTTGTCGGATGGATGCACCAGCCGGGGTAGTTCATTCGTCAGCTTGCGACCCGTTTCGCGCAAATCGTCATCCATCATCACGGTCGCGTTCAGATAGCGGCTGAGGATTGACGTGGTTTCGCGGGCACGGCGCAGGGGACTACAGATGATTTGTGAGATTTCCGGCTCTTTTTGTTGGAGCCACTGGCCGAGTAATTCGACCTGGCGCTTGCCCAGCTCGGTCAGATAGAGGTTGTCGCCCTCTTCCCCCTCACGATGCTCGGCCTGTCCATGACGCACCAGAATCAGACGCATAGGATTCCTCTTGGTGGTAAACAATCGGCTATAAAGCTCGTTCGTATTCCAGGGAGCAAAAATCCCCCGCCCCCTATTGTGCCGCACATTGCAGCGACTTGCTAGCCCGACCAGTAACCATGTGCAAAACCGACCATATAAAGGGCCAGCAGCAGCAGGGAAATCGTCGTCCACAGGCGGTCAAACATCGGATTTCGCCCCTTGATCGCCAGCGCGAGATACATCGGCACAACGATCACGGCGTAGCGGTTCATGCTGACCAACTGCCCGGTCGCAAAGGGCACGGCGAGCGAAGCCACACCGTACAGCGCCAACACCGGCCACCGGCGGCGCGCCTTCCAACAGCCCCACAGCGCCAGCGCCGGCAGGGCGATGTCTTCCATGATGGGCACGAATCCCATTTCGTGCGTGATCATATACCCGATGTCGTTCAGCACGATCTGGATGTTATCCGGCGAGAACATCACGCGCCCAAAGTTTTTCTGGGCGACGTTCATATTCAGGCCGATGGCGGCCAACATCGCCACATGAATCTGCCACGTGATCACGGGCAGCACCATCGGGATCAGGGTGTGCCAGGGTGGGCGTTTCCCGGCGCGCCAATCGAGCAGCCAGTGCAGCGCCATCGCGCCGACGATCAAAACCCCGGTAGCGCGGGTGAGCGTTGCCAGCACCGTCAGCACTCCGCAGGCCCACCACTGCCGCCGGAGCAGAAAGATCAGCGCGGGGGTGGCGAGGGCGAGATACAGCGACTCCGTGTAGACCTGCGTCATAAACATCGCCGTCGGGAAGATGAGCGAATAAAACGTGGCGCGGAAGGCGTCATCGTCGCTGCCCAGCAGATCGCGGTAGAGGATAAACATACTCCAGACGGCGGCAAGCGAGGCAATGATCGACACGGCGAATCCGGCGCGGGCAAAAACCTCAATATCACGCGCGGCCCAGACATCCGGCATGACAGGCTTGAAAAACAGGAGGGCGGTGTAACGCATCAGGACGGGGTAGGCCGGGTAAAAGGCGGCATCCTGCGTGCCGTGATAGCCCATTTTGGCGAGGCGCAGATAGTGGTAGGAATCCCAGCGCACATGCGAGAGGCCCAACCCGACGCGCGGCGGCGTGCTCGAATATTCCCAGGTCCAGCCGTAAGCGTCATCCGGCCCGACGACATGCAGCCGCGCCCAGACCGCCGCCTGGAACAGGATCATAATGATGACCCAGCCGAGCCACAGTTTCGTAGCAATTTGAAAGGCCGAGGTGGATCGCAGCACGCGCAGATTGGCGCGGCGGGTGGCAAGCCAATTGTGCAGGGGCGCGGGCGGCTGCGCCCGGTGTTCAGAAGTTTCGTTCATCATCCCAACCAGAAGCCGTGTACGAACAGCACGGTATACAGTCCAAACCACAGCAGCGAAATGAAAGTCCAGATTTTATCGAACGCCGGGTTGCGTCCCCAGCGAGTCAGCGCGAAAAAGATCGGCACAACGGCCAGCGCGTAACGATTCATGCTGACCAACTGCCCGCTGCTGATGCCCATCGCCACCGATCCGAGGCCGTAGAGCGCCAGGCCGGGAAACGTTTTGCGCTCGTGGTAGCTCAGCCCGATTGCCATAATCGTCAGGGCCAGATCGAGCGCGACGTGAATCCCGTTCGGTTCGCGGAAAATATAGGCGACATCCCCCAGAAAAACCAGCAGCGCGTCAAGCGTCAGAATCTCGCGGCCAAAATTTTCCTGGGCGGTGAACATGCTCATATCGCGCGCGGCGAGCCACGCGGCCCACCCGATGAAAACCAGCGGCGGCAGAATCACGCCGATCAGCGCCCAACGCGGCGGGCGGCGGCCATTCCACCACTCGCTGAACCACGTGAAAAAGTACGGAATCACCAGCAGCACGCCCATCGTGCGCGTCAGGGTCGCCAGCAGAATCAGCCCGGCGGCGGGAATCCAGCGGCGGCGGTAGATGCACAACAGCGCGCCCAATGAGATCGCCATATACGCAGCTTCGCTGTAGACCTGCGGCAGATACATCGCGGTAGGAAAAATCAAAAAGTAGAAGACCGCCCGCAGCGCATCATCAGGATCGAACCAGTCCCACACCAGGGCATACAACAGCAGCACGGCAACCAGGGACAGAATCGCGGAGACGATCATGCCCGCCAGCGCATACCCCGCGTCAGCATGTCCGCCGCTGACCCAATCCCCTAAACCCAGCGGGCGGCAGATGATCTCATAGGCGACGCGGATCAAAACCGGGTACACCGGGAAATGCGGGGCCAGCCGCTGCTGGACATAACCCTCTTTGGCGATCAGCACATAGCGCGGGCTGTCCCAGCGGGCATAAAACCAGGGGCCGGTTTCCGGTCCATGGGCATACCCCGGCGACATCTCCCCGGTCCAGGGATAGGCATAGTCGGGACGTTCCAGCGTGAAACGATCCCAGACGAGCTGCTGGAACAGGATCAGCGTGAGATACCACCCCACCCAGATCAGCACGACCAGCCGCCAGCGGGGGCGGACGGGTGCGGGAATGGGTACAGGATCAGAAATCGACACAGGGCGAGGCTCCGAAGGCGGACAGGCGCAAGTCTGGGAAATTATACGGAGGGGGGCGGGTTTGGTCAACGGACGGCAGAATGGTATTGGGCTGCGCCACTATTTTCTTTACCCCTTGCCCCTTCCCGTAGGAAAGGGGAGTCAAACCCATAGGATGTGGAGAATTATTTTCTTGGATCGGCCATTGGCTCTGGTTTGTGCCCCTCCAAAATGTATTATAGACTAGCTATAGTGATCAAGCTGAGGTTAAAGGAGGAAGGTCGTGTCGTATTCTATCAAGAAACTACCTGCCGAACCGATTGTCATCTTAACCGCGAGCGCCGATGCTGCATCACAATCCGATCTTGAAACTGTTTATACGCAATTAAAGACGATCCTAGACCAGAGTACCGAAATGCTCACCATCATCCAGGATGTACAGCAGTTACAGAATGTTGACCTTGATGGCATCATGCGTAGCGCGAGCGCCAGTATGGACTTTCATAAACACCCTCATATGGGAACGTCCATCATGGTGACCACCAGTACGATATATAAAATGGCGGCTCAGGGTCTGGACAGTAATTTTTTTGCCAACCAGAAAGTTATGGTTTTCGACAGCATGGAGGCAGCCCTCGCTTACGCGCGTAAAAATCGGGCTTAAAACGAAGACCACCTGCTATCAGCTTGTGTGGGAGTGCAGAACCCTGTGGGTTGAATAATTCACGATACGCCCCCGTTACATCTCGTCCTGAAATGACACGCCCGCTGCTGTAGAGAATTACGGTGAAGGGGTGGGATGAAATGTCCCGCCCCTTTTTTTGCGTGTAGCCCTCGATTGGATTTACAAAATTCACAATCGCGAGAGGTAATGACAGTCCCGGTGAGGGCTTTTTGCATGCTTGTGATAGGTTTTGGGAGTGTAATACCCCTACAGTTAAGCGCAGTGTGATTAACTATCGAGGTGGAGTCGTCATGCGTAACAACGGGTATCATCGTTTACGATATGCGCATCTGGTAGGCTGGGGGATGGATTTACCAGAGCGCATCTTACCGAATGCCGCTATTGAGGCATCTCTGAATCTTGAAGAAAACTGGATTTTCCCCCGCACGGGGATTCGGGAACGGCGGATCGCGGCGGAAGGCGAAACCGCGACCCAATTCGCGGTCAAGGCGGCGCAGCGAGCACTGGATCGCGCGGGCATCCAGCCGGAAGAGATCGATCTGGTGCTGGTGGCGACCTCCACGCCGGAGCATATCTTCCCCAGCACGGCGTGCCTGGTGCAAAACCAGATCGGCGCGGTTAACGCGGGCGCGTGTGATGTGGCAGCGGCGTGTTCCGGCTTTGTATACGCGCTCGATCTGGCGACGTGTAAGGTCCGGTCCGGGAGCGTGAACACGGCGCTGGTGATCGGCGCGGAAACGATGACACGCGTATTGGATTGGAAAGACCGTAAAACGTGCGTCCTGTTTGGGGATGGCGCGGGCGCGGTGGTGCTGCGCGGCAGTGATGAACCGGGCGGCGTGATGAGCAGCGTATTACGCTCCGATGGCGCAGGCTGGGAAAAGCTCACCCTGCCGACAGTGGGCAGCAAGGAAACCTATCTCGCGGACGGCGTTCACCAGATGCACACGATCTACATGGACGGGCGCGCGGTCTTCGATTTTGCGGTGGGCGCGCTGTCGGGCGGACTTACAGCAGCCGTTGAAGCGGCGGGGATCAGTCTGGATGAGGTCGATGTGCTGATTCCGCATCAGGCTAACCGCCGGATCATCGAAGAAGCGGCAAATGCGATCCACTTCCCGATGGACAAAATCTATATAAACTTAGACCGCTACGGGAACACGTCGGCGGCGTCGGTGCCGATTGCGCTGGCGGAAGCCGCCAACGAGGGGCGCTTCCAGCCGGGGGATGTGGTCGGATTGGTCGGGTTCGGGGCTGGATTGTCGTGGGGGGCCATGCTGCTCGAATGGAGCGCGCCGCCGGTGCTGAAGGATCAGGCGGCTGTCGCAGCGGGCCAGGCCGGATCGAATGGCAACGGACGGCACGTGTAGAATTAGAACTGAGAAAAAGGGCGATCCGCTTAGATCGCCCTTTTTAATTGATTACGGGGTCTTGGCCCAGACAATCAACCCGGTCTGGATGGGATTGGCGAGGTCTTCGTGATTCGGCATCACGCGCACCGTTAAGCCGCGTTTCCCAGAGTTGGGATAACGCAGCGTGGCGACAAATTCGTGAACGGCTTTCGGCTTGCCGTCGTCTTCCGGGCAGCAGTGTTCCATATCAATCGTTTCACCGCCGACAATCTCGCCCCGGCTGTCCAGCGAGCCGTAATAAAGCTGCACGGTTACATCTTTGGGTTGCAGCGTACCCAGCTTAACCCAGGCGCTCACAGTATGATCTTCGTTCACCTTCAGATGCGTCGGCTTGACCGTCCAGCGATCTACCGCGACATCTTTCCAGCAATGGCGTACATCTTCCAGCCACTGCGAGAAGGCTTTCGCCCGCGCCATATCCGGGCTGACCAGCGTGGCGAAGCGGCTGTGGGCGGGCATATAATACTCGTCGGTGTACTCGCGCAGCATGCGGTGCGTGTTGAAATACGGCGACAGTTTGCGCATGCTGGACTTGACGCTCCCGATCCAATCGCGGGGCAGGCCATCGCGCCCACGACGGTAAAACATCGGCACAATATCGCGTTCGAGCAGGTTATACAGGGCCTGCGCTTCGATAAAGTCCTGCAAATCCCATTCCTGCTGTGGATATTCTTCGCCGCTGCCAATCGCCCACCCCACCGCCGGATCGTAACCTTCGGCCCACCATCCGTCGAGGATGCTGGCGTTCAACCCGCCGTTATAGATCACCTTCATGCCGCTGGTACCGCTGGCTTCCATCGGGCGGCGCGGCGTGTTCAACCAAATATCCACGCCCTGCACCATATAGCGCGCCACCGCCATATCATAGTTTTCGAGGAAAACAATCGAATGCCGAAATTCGGGCAGTTCGGCGGTTTTGACCACTTCTTTGATCAGTTCCTTGCCCAAATGATCGTGGGGATGCGCTTTGCCAGCGAAGATCAACTGCACCGGATGATCGGGATCGTTCAGAATTTTCGCCAGCCGTTCCTTGTCGCGCATCAGCAGCGTGGCGCGTTTATAGGTCGCAAACCGCCGCGCGAAGCCAATCGTCAGTGCATCAGGATTCAGCACTTCGCTGGCCTCTTCAATCTGCGATTTGGATGCGCCGCGCGCTTCCAACTGGTCATGCAGGGTGACGCGTGCCAGCGATACCAATCGTTCGCGGTGCCGTTCATGGGACCGCCACAGTTCCGCGTCGGGAATACGATCAATATCCCACCACAGATCCGGGTTATCCGGCTCTTCACGCCACGAGGGATCGAGATAACGGTCATACAACCCGACCATCTCGCCGCTTGTCCAGCTCATGATATGCACGCCGTTGGTCACAGCCCCAATCGGAATTTCATGTTCGGGCACATTCGGATACAACCACTGCCACATGGCACGGCTGACGGCCCCGTGCAGTTGGCTGACGCCGTTCGCCGCGCATGACAGCCGCAGCGCCATCACCGACATGCTGTACAGGTCGAAGCCGCCCATATTTTCGCGGCCCAGGTTATGGAACTCGTCCCGTGTCAAACCCAGCGCTTCCCACAGATAGGGGAAATGTTCGTCAATGAGATCGAACCCAAAGCGCTCCAACCCGGCGGGAACCGGCGTATGGATCGTCAGAATGTTGCCCACCGAACAGATATTCCGCGCCTGCCAGAAATCCATGCCCGGATTGTCCTTCATCATCAGGCGAATCCGTTCGAGGGCCAGAAATGCGCTGTGCCCTTCGTTCATATGGCACACCGTTGGCCGCAGATGCAGCGCTTCCAACAGCCGGATGCCGCCGATCCCCAGCAGAATCTCCTGGCGAATGCGGACACGCTTATCGCCGCCGTACAGCCGGTCGGTCAGATCGCGAATTTCGTCGGCATTTTCAGCTAGATTCGTGTCGAGCAAATACAGGGGGACGCGGCCAACCTGAACCTTCCACACCTGCACTTTGACATTAAACTGGGCAATCGGCACTTCAATAAACAGCGGCGCGCCATCGTCCTTCAAAACGGGCTGCACAGGCAAATTGGAATAATCGTTGATGGGGTATGATTGCTGTTGATAACCGTCCGTGTTCAGGTACTGGTGAAAATACCCTTCCTCATACAGGAGACCGATACCCACCAGCGGCAGCCCCAGATCCGATGCACTCTTCAGGTGATCCCCCGACAGTACACCCAGGCCGCCCGAATAATTCCGCAAACACTCGGTCAGTCCATATTCCATTGAAAAATAGGCGATGAACCGGTTATCGAATGCACCAAAATGACGCTTGTACCATGTTTTGTTGTCTGGACTCATGTACGCATCCAATTGGCTGCACACGCGGTCCAGATGTCCCATGAAAGCTTCGTCTTCCGACGCAGCCTGTAATGTATCCTGGTTGATAAGGCCCAACATAGCGACGGGATTACGTTCGGTTTGCTCCCACAAATCCCGGTCCAGGCGGCGGAATAATGCGATAGTTTCGTGATCCCACGACCATCTCAGATTCAGCGCTAATTCGCGCAGGCGTTCTAGGCTTGGCGGCAGATTTGGGATTACATCTACCGTCGCAATGGGTTTGATCATTCGACTGTCTCCCTGCTAAAGGCGCTCAAAATCGATTTGGATCGATTCGTGATGCCAAGCATAACAGCACAGCGCCATTTTAGCCAGACATTTAACGATCAAAAAAAGCCGTTCATATAAGTTCTGCCCCTACATGAGCCTGCCGATTATATGGTATGCTGGTGGAGTAGGTTTTCGTTCGACACTGAAGACACTTATTCATGCGACTCTCGAATCGTCTGTTCTTATTGATCCTCGCGCTGCTGATCCTCGGTGTTTCTCTATCCTTTTCTCCGGCGCTGCTCTACCCGCTCAACGATGGCAGCGTGTATGCCTATGTCGCCCAAACCATTCTGGATGGCGGCATGCCCTACCGCGATGCCTGGGATCACAAACCGCCGCTGATCTACTACCTCAACGCGCTGGCGTTTATAGTCTTCGGTGTGAATCGGTGGGCGATCTGGCTGCTGGATGCCGGTGTGGTATTGATCACCTGCGACCTGTTTTATCGCCTGCTGCTCGATCTCAACCTGAATCGAAGGTTGGCGCGTTGGGGGGTGCTCGGATTGATGTTAGCCATTTGCCGCCCCGTCTGGAAAGACCTCAATACGCCCGAATTTTATGCCCTGCCCTTCCAGGCGCTGGGACTGATCAGCGGCGTTCGCTTTCTGAACGCTCCGCGCCGCCGCTGGGCCTATCTTTTGGGATTATCCGCCGGGTTAGCAGTGCTCTGCAAACAAAATACGCTGGGCATCACAATGGCACTGACTCTCGTCGCCACATTCCGCCGGACATGGAATCGACGCTTATTCGCGAGCATGGTGTTAGGGGCATTGACTGTGCCGGGGTTGTTTGGACTCTATTTCCTGGCGCACGGCTCGCTTGACGAAGCGCTGGACGCGGTGCTGGTCTACAACCAGCATTACCTGCAATTTCACAGCACCCTGCTGCCCTGGCGCATCGTGGGGAGTGCTTTTCGCGCGGGAGTCGTGCAGTTGATCTTTGTGCCGCTGCTGCCGTTTGTCCTCTATGCCATCAGGCATCCCCACCCGGCGAAGTCGGTCAGCGCGGTGCTGGTACTGGCTTGTCTGCTGGATTGGTTTTTCGCCAGCCTGTCCACGCGCGCCTATGGGCACTACTACTGGACGCCTCTGCTGGCGTTTGCGGTCCTGGTGCTCCTGGGGCTGGAAGCGCTCCTCAAATCCCGCCCCCGACTGATCCGGCGCGCGGTCTGGGCCTATCTCGCGCTGGTGCTGCTGATCCCCACCCTGTTATATGATCTGCTGGCGTTTGTCGCGGCGGATGGAAAGCTGATCGGCCCGGCGCGCGTCAGTTGGATGTCCGACTATATCGTTGCCCATACCCGCCCCGAAGCTACCGTACTGGATTGGGGTCGCGGCAGTGATGTCAACATCTGGACCCATCGGCGCAGCCCGACACGCTACCACTACACCTACCCGGTAACAATGCCCGGTTATGCCACCTCAAAAACAGTCACAGCAATGCTGCATGATCTGGAAGATCATCGCCCAGTGTATATTGTGGATGTGGCTGTCTCGTCGGCCAATGAATGGGTGCCGCCCCTGGACGCCACAACGCGCCAGCAGTGGTTAGTAAAACACCTATACCGGGGGCCGAACCTGGAGCCAATTTTTCAATTCGTGGAGCAATACTGCGCCCTGGAGCCAATCGCGCCCCCCAACGCATCGAGCGATCAGGCAGTGATCTACCGCTGTGCTTATCCTACCACTCTTCCGCCGGGGTGAGCGGATTCAGGCGATCCGTGTCGCCTTCCTGAGCTGTGCGGCGGTTGTTTTCGGTCTGACGCCGGACCGCCGTATTGGGGATGGTTGCCGCGTCGGGATCAACCGGCGGCTCTTCAAATTCTAAAGCGGCGGGGACTTCCTCGACCGCAGGCGCTGCGGGCATATCAGGCAGCGCGCGGTGCTGCGTTTCACGGCTGACGGCCAGCGTAAACGTGCTGCCTTCGCCAACGACGCTCGCCACACTCAGATAACCGCCGTGCGCCTCGGCGACGGCCCGCGCCACAAATAAGCCCTGGCCTAACCCGCGCGGATCAATCATTTTACCGGATGCGGTGCGCGCTTCCCCGCGATAGAACCGCTCGAAAATATGCGGCAGATCGCGTGGGCTGATTCCAACCCCCGTATCGCTGACTTCGATTAGCATATGATCGCCGCGTGCGCGTCCCAACCGGATCACAACTTCGCCGCCCGGTTCGGTATATTTGATCGCATTGTCGATTAAATGGCCCAGCGCCCATTGCAAGCGGCGATCATCACCCAAAATCCGCAGGTTATCCGGGTTTGCCACCATCACACCGATGCTCAGATCCGCTTTTTGGACGCGCGAATCCAGCCCCATCATCACCGTGAACACCAGTTCGTCCAGCGCGACTTCCTGCTGGCGTACGGCAAAACTCCCCGCGCCGATCTCAGAGATGTCGAGCAGTTCGACAATCATCCGGTCTAACACGGCAACATTGCGGCTGATTGCTTCCAGAAATTTACGATTCGGCGGGCGATCATCGGGCATCGCCAGCAGCACTTCGCTCATACCTTTGATCGCCGCCAGCGGGGTGCGCAGTTCGTGACTCATCTGCGTCACAAACTGATCTTTCAGCCGGTCCGCCAGCGCATCGCGGGTCACGTCGCGCAGCATCAACACCGTACCCAGACGGACGCCCTGTTGATCGGCCACTATCGCCAACTGCGCGCCGATCACCCGATCATTCACATCGACGCGCCGCGCCTGCCCCAGCGTAATCTCACCATCCAGGGCAACCTGATGCCGCCCTGCCGCGAACATTTGCCCCAGTTCGCTTTCCCAAAACAGCCGCACCGAACCGAGCAGATCGCGCGCCGCCTGGTTCATCAGTACAATCCGACCCTCGGTGTCCTGCATCACCACGCCTTCACTGATCACCGCCAACACGCCCGTCAACCGCGCTATATCAATGGCCTGATTTTCAGCCAGTCCCTTGAGGCGGCTCACCTGGAGTTGGGTTTCTTGTGGAACAACGGTGTCATGCTCCCGGCTTTTCCGCCGCAATCCCCCATACAACCGCCCGAATAACCGTCCCGTGTTAGAGCCAAGCGCATCCACCGACTCGAGCATATTTGCGACCGGGTTCGTAGGATCATGTTGGGGAGCTGACATCCCGACACCTCATTTAATTAGGCTGTTGATGATTTCCATTTGATCCGGCGGCAGCCTTCTTTTTGGCATACCAATCATCCAGCACTTTTTTCATCTCGAACAGGTCGGGCAGCGGCTTGGGGATGATATGATCGACCCCACATTCGCGCTTCATCGTTTCGCGCTCGCTGTCCGTCAAGCTAAACGCCGTCATCAGCAGCACCGGGATGTTTTTGAGTGAGGTCACGGTTCGAATCCGCTGCGCGATCTCGTTGCCGCGATGACCCGGCATTCGAATATCCATCAAGGCCAGTTCCGGCAGATCACCCTTAAAGGTGCCTGCTTCTACTGAGTCTAACCAATTCCACGCTTCATTCCCATCTCGGAATTCAAGTGCGGTATGCCCCCACACCCCAAACATGACTTTGACGATGTTGCGAATATCTTCTTCGTCTTCGACTACAAGCCAGGGTCCCACTACATCCTCCACGGATTGATCTGGTTGGTATTTGTCCCATGCACCGCGAAATCCGCTGTCCTTAATAGTACCGCGATTCATCGATGAATGATACCATAGTGCTACTTCGATTATGGACTGCTTTTGCTCACAAAAACGATGCGTTTCTGAAATTTGTATGAATTTATATACGGTTTGGATATCCTTACACGAAGATTTGCAGTTTCATGCCGCCGCGCCTATATTGTATGGAGTGTGTAAGCTGTGCCAGTGAGGGAGAGTGGGCCGTTGTCTACCTGGATGGTTGTTGAGGACGAACCCGATATTTATGATGTCCTACTCGCCATGTTTGAAATCTGGGGAATTGAGGGAGTCGCGTTTGTCGATGGGGCAGAAGCGGTCGCCTGGATTGAAGATGTGGATCAGGGACGGGTGCGCGGAGAGCTGCCAGAATTGGCTATTCTCGACATCCGGCTTCCCGAAGTGAGCGGCCCGGAGGTTGGTTCGCGGCTGCGTAAGAGCACCGTGCTCAAAGAGATGGCGATTGTGCTGATTACGGCCTATCGTTTGTCACCGGATGAAGAACAAGCCGTGATCGCCCAGGCACAGGCGGACCTGTTGATGTATAAGCCGCTGCCCGCCATGCCCGAATTGCGGGCCATGATGGACAAAGTGATCGCCAAACACAAAAAAGGTGAGGTTAAACCGTCGGTTCCACCCGTCCCGCCGCCACCACGACCTAAACCCGCCATCCGGCCTCGTAAGCCGGTCGTCGTGAATAAACCGTCGAACGAACCATCGACGAATCCAAAGCAGAGTTAATTTTTTATCCTGGCATGAACGGGGTAGCGTTCACATGCAAAATATCAATCCTTCCCGCAATATCACTCGACGTGGCCGGTATTATTTATTCTTTGGCTTAGTCTCTTTTTTCGCAGGGGCTATCGCGATCACGTTGGGCATCTTGTTCTTCTTCTTTCCCCTCTGGGAAAGTATCGTGTTTGATGTCCTGCGCATCTTCCTGATTTTGGTGGGCATCGCCTCGATCTTCTTTGGCATTTTTATGATCATTCGAGCGCTCACGTTGCAAAAAGATAACCCGATGGCCTATGCCGTCGGTGAGGCGCTCACCCAGTTTCTCGACAACCGCTATACTTATCTGCGCAATGTCAGCAAACGCCGTGTGGGGTATATTGACTCGATTTTGCTCGGTCCGCCGGGGGCGCTGGTCTTCCGTATTGTGGACTACAAAGGTTCCTGGATCAACGAGCGTGCCGAATGGATCAACGAGATCAAGGGGCGGCTGCGGCCTGCCAAAACCAATCCCACCCGTGAATGCGTGAAAGATGTGTATGCGCTGCGCAAGTTTTTGATCCGGCACAACCTGGATAAGGTACCCGTCTATGGCATTATTGTCTTCACGTCCGAAGACCTCAAGCTCAAGGCGGAAGGCCCGGTGATTCCGGTCTGCGAAATTCCGACTCTCTTTCAGGTGATGCGCCGCGATTATTTGTCTGAAGAGCGTATTACACCACCTTCCGCGCGTGCCGCGGTCGATGCGATCATTGACGGCTAGTGGAGCAGTATGGACGACTATCCAGAGCATATGGGGGACAACGACTCGTCGGCAGACGAACCGTATGAGGACGTTTACCCCAATGCTTACCCGGAGGCGTTTTCGTCTGCGCCTGAATCGCTGCCCGATTTTTTAGAAGACGATACCCCGACACCCAAATCGGTGCGCGCCGCCCTACCACCCAAGAAAAAAGAGCCACCCAAACCACCCCCGCCGAAAAAAGAATATCCGCCGCCGCCCCCTAAAAAGGAATATCCACCGCCGAAGAAGAAGGAGCCGCCTAAACCACCCCCCGCCAGAAAAACGGCGACGGTACCCGCCGCCCCTATGCCAGCCCAATCCCGACTCAGCCGCCGCTTGAGTCTCTGGCGGCGGAAACTGATCAGGATCGCGGTAGTGCTGGGCATCTATGCGCTGGCGCTCTACGTTGTCTTCCATTATGTCCTGAAATCGGAGGATGATCAGCCCGCCCCACCAACGTCCACCCCCGTGTTTGTCGAGGGGGGCGGTGGTTGGCCGTCGGGATTAGGGGCCGTTAAACATACC
This sequence comes from Aggregatilineaceae bacterium, assembly GCA_036260665.1. Taxonomy (GTDB): domain Bacteria; phylum Chloroflexota; class Anaerolineae; order Aggregatilineales; family Aggregatilineaceae; genus DATAMF01. Next base: position 14,163 of record DATAMF010000401.1, read on the forward strand.
GTCCCGGCCATGATCCAGAATGTGCTATCCTATTACCGCGAACAGCATGGCTACGAATTTCAGGGCAAGGCGGGCCAGGAATGGTATGTGGAGGTCGAGCCAACCGACGGCATGCTTGATCCAGCCTTGACCCTGTATGCCCCATCCGGCCAGGAAATCGCGTCAGCGGATGATCGCAGCGCCGCCGATCTCACTGCCGAAATATCCATTGTCCTGCCCCAGGATGGCCCCTATCGTCTGTTAGTGCGTTCCTCCCAGGGCGGCATGACAACCGGCTCCTATCTGCTCATTTTATGTGTGCCGGGCCGCTGCCCCTAAACGCCCGCCGATTCGATCCGCTGCGCCTGGAACGCCGCCACACGCCCCTCGTAGATACGCAGAAAGACAATCGATCCCAGCAAAATCAGACTACCGGCGATCTGCGTACTGGTCAGCCGTTCGTGCAGCAAAAAATAGGCAAAGACGGCGGTGAAGGCCGGTTCCATCGTCACAATCAGATTCACCACGCTGGACGGCAGATAGGTCAGGCTGAGATTATACAATCCGAAGCCCAGCACCGTCGGCCCCGCCGCCAGCAGGAACAATACGCCCCACCCTGCCGCCGCGTGCCCCAGGTGGAAAAATTCATCCGGACTCCATGCCAGATTAAACAGCATCAGATAGACCGTCGCAAAGCTGAAAATGTAAATCAACGACGTCCAGGGACTTAACCCGCGCTGCGAGGCATTGCGGCCCAGCAAGGTATACGTCGCATAACTCAGCCCGGACAGCAGCCCCATCACAATCCCGGCCAGATTCGAATTCCAGGCGGACGGATCGAACGCACCAGCCACCAGCGCGCACCCGCTCAAACTGACGCCCACCGCCAGCAGTTTCGCGCCGTCCAGCCGCTCGTTTAACAGCCACCAACCCAACAGCGCCGTGAAGCCCGCCGAAGAATATGCCAAGACCGTCGCCACCGCCGCGCCGTTCAGGGCCACCGAGAGCGTCCACAGCGAATTAAAAATCGCCAGCATAAAGCCATAGCCCGCCAGATACCCAAGCTGGCGGCGCTCAACCTTCAGCAGTGCCGGGCGCACCCCACCCAACACCACCAGCAGCGTGATCGCCACAAAGCCATCACGCCAGAAGGCCAGAATCATAGGGGGTAAATCATATTCCTCGGTAAGATGCCGGATGAAGATCGCGGTGGTGGACAAAATTGCCGCGCTGATCACGGCGGTGCTGTACCCGCGTGTAAGGTTGGATTGGTTCATAAACAGGCTCACTCTGCTGATCCGATAGGCGGCTCATTGTAGAAGCCCAACCGGATCGTCAACAGAGCCAATGCCGACCAAGTGACTTTTCTCCGCTTGCGCCGAATCCCCGAAACCTGTACGATGAAAAGCAATGATCAAGATACAATAGAGTCCCACCCATGCATCAATCTCAATCCGAACTCCAGCCCGCCGTATTTCGCACGAGTGAATCAACCCGCTCGCGACATTATCTGTCCCTGCGCTGGAAAATCATGCTGCCCCTGCTGGGTATCGTCCTCGTCGCCTCGATGCTCAGCGCCTATCTGATCAGCGACCGCATCGCGCGCGGAGTCGAACGGGACGAGCGCAACCAGTTGTTAGCTGCCAGCCGCGCCGTCTCAGATCGTCTGGTCGCGCTCAGCGCCATGCAGCAGCAGGAACTCGACTCGATTGGCAGCATGCCCGGCCTGGCCGCGAATATTCTGGCCGGAGACAGCACGGGCCTCCATCCCATCCTGGAACCCGCCGCCGCCGAAAATAACCTCGACCTGCTGCTGATCTACAACGCCGCCGCGCAGGAAGTGATCGGCCTCGAACGTGATGCCGCAAACAACAGCGCCGATTATGCCGTCGCCACCGCCACCACCGACTCAGGGTTGGCTCAGGCCGTTTTGGACGCCGAAACGCTGCAAACCACCATCCTACTCACCCAGAACGGCTATATGCTGGCCGCCGCCCAGCCCCTCTTCGTGAATGGCCGCCCGGTAGCGGTGATCGTGGTGGGCACCCATATCAACCGCGCGCTGGCCGTGCTGCGCGGCGGCGAAACGTCCGATCTGGCCCTGTTCGGCCCGACCAGTGAATTTCTTGGCACGACCTTTAAACTCAACACTGCCATGCTGAAATCTCTGCGCCTGTCGCGCAGCATGTTAGAGCAGACCTTTGACCACCCCAACGAAGTGACTATTGAGCGCCTGAGCTTCCAGGACACACCCTACAATGTCGGCTATCTGCCGCTGGTGATTCATTCGACGCCGCTGGGTGTACTGGCCGTTTACAACGAAGACAGCACCCTGTACGCCACCACCCTCAGCCGCCAGACCGCCAGCTTTTTAGCCGCCGGATTAGTCGGGTTGGTGATGCTGGCTGCGTTTGTCGTCACGAACCATTTCGCCAACCGTTTGGAACGCCTGACTCAGGTGATCTATGCGATCTCATCCGGTGAAGACGGCACCCGCACCGGGATGCACAGCGCCGACGAGATCGGGGCACTCGGCGCAGCGCTCGATCAGTTGGTCGAAAAACACCAGCATAAAACCGATACGCTCCAGCAGTCGCTGCGTGAACAGCGCCTCGAAACCACCCGTCTGAATGCTATTCTGGAAGCCATCCCCGACGGGCTGATCGTGCAGGACCTGGATGGCCGCGTACTGCTGATCAACGCTGCCGCGCACCGGTTGCTCGGTGGACAGCGCGCCTTTCGTTCGAAGGGACTCAAAGAATTAACCGCCGTCGTCACCGAAAAACTCGGCCCGGCGCTGGCCCCCGGCATTTATGCGCTCGGTGATCCCACCCGGATCGCCATCGAGGGCAAAATGCTGCAAGCCCAGGCCGCCGCCATCACCACCAAACATCAGCAGCAGATCGGGACTGTCACCATTCTGCACGACATTACCACCGAGGTGGAGCGCGAACAGACCCGCGAAGCCCTGCTGGATAAACTCTCCGAACACGCGGTAGCCCCCACCCGGCTGCAAAAATACGAATCGCTGACCGCCCTCGCCCACGAAGTCGCCCACAACGCCCGCACCATCCAGCGCGTGATCGCGGAGCTGCGCGATCTGAGCGCCTTCGAGCCGCATGATCTCGCCGCCGGACAACGTGCCCTGCCCCTGAACGATCTGCTGTGGAATGTGGCCGCCGAATGGCAGCCGGTGGCACGCAAGGCCCACATGCGCCTGCTGGTCCGGTTTGGGCCGCGCGGCCTGCATATTCTGGGCGACGAGCGCCGCCTGCGCTGGGCACTGGGCAATCTGATCGAAAACGCGCTTAAATATTCGCCGCCCGGTTTAGCGGTGAATCTCGAAGCGCGCGTGCCGGACGAAAATCCGAATAGTGCCGAATTTATTGTCCGTGATACCGGCTATGGCATCTCGGCGGACGATCTGCCGCATGTTTTCACCCGTTTTTACCGGGGCACCCCCTGCGACTCGAACGGCGAGCCGGTCCGCAAACCCGGCACCGGGCAGGGCCTGTTTATCGCCCAACGGGTCATCGAAGCGCACGGGGGGACTATTTCGCTGGAAAGTGAAATCGGCGTGGGGACTACCGTCTGTGTGATCCTGCCGCTTACCGCTCCGGTCACGCTCGAAATTCCCGCCGGGGAAGAGGCTGAGGTGGAACTCCAATCAGGGGGACCGTTTGATACCGTCCCCCTGGAAAAACCACATCAATAGAAGGTGGGGAAATTATTCCCCAACCAGTTGATCACGGGTCATCCAACCGATCTGGCCCATGCAGTCTACCTGATAGTAGTCCACACCGTCCAGACTGCCAACCTGAAGAATTTCAACGGCGGTGTTGGCAAAACACTGGCCCGTGTACAGTTCGTCCGGCCCTGGATTCTCATAGATTCCGGGCAGGGGTGGCGAGGGCGGTAGAGTCACTGTGTCGCCCACTTCGAACAGCGGATCAACAGCCGGTTGCAGCGCCGCCGCCGGATCAATATCCGCCAGATCAAGCGGTTCATAACCCAGGTAGATCCGCCATTCATTCTGCAAATCAATGAACAGCTTACCGGTTGCCTGCTCAATCGCCTCGTAAACATCAACGCCAGCCTGCATCTGCGCGATGATCTGCCGGATGGTGTCGATTCCGCCGTAGTTCATATTCAGCCAGTTGATAAACGACGCGCCCATATCATAGACCAGATAGGGCCGCCCGTCCGCCTGCACCATATTGCGGGTTACTTGTTCGGTCAGGCTGGGGATGTCCTGCATCGTCGCCAGGTTCATCAGCCGCGCATCATATTGGTAGGGACGAATGGCGAACCAGTCCGCCGAGCCTTCTACCCACCAGTTCGGCCCCTGGTTGCCGCCCATCAGATCGTACTGGTACAGGTGCGTCAGTTCATGGGTGATCACGTGCGACAGCCACTCAATGTTCGAGGCGTCATCACTCGCATACGGCGCATACTGCACGCTGATCCCCAGATCGCTGCTGGTAAAGCCGCCTGCTGTCTCATCGCTGATCCCGCTGCCGTACATCTCATTCATCATTTCACGGCTGCCATAAATCACCGCAATCGATTTGTAGCTGATCGGTTCGCCAAACCCGGCGATTTTGCGCGGTGTCGTTGCGGCAACCGCTTCCGCCGCCGTGCTGCCGAACCAGTCCGGGTTGCTCGTGCTGAATCCGGTCCAGTACACGATAATTTCCGGGCTTTCCATGCGGAACCATTCGCGCGTGGGATCGCTGTAATCCGCCGCAATCGGTTCGGTATCCACCGCTGCCCCGGTTTCATCACGCACACGCCACGTAAAATCGAAGTGGGTCCAGGCGGGCTGGCCTTCGCCCGTCGCCCACGGATGCGCGATCCACTGTCCGGCGGCCTCGTCCCATTCCGCCTGAACTCGCGTGCCTGACCCGTGAACGTAGCGCAAGAACAGCGTGATTTCGGTGATCTCACCATTCGGCGAGGTGGGAGCCAGCGTGAAAACCATCCCGCGCGGATACTCCGATGTCACGGTCGTTTGCCCCAGGACAAAGCCGTCCTGGTCAGGATGATCATAAGTCAGGGTTTCCGGCGAGCCGCCCACGGTGGTAACGTCATATTCCAGGTTATCCACCGGGAACGGTGTCGGTGTGGGCAGAATGCCGCCCTGCGCCTGCCCCGACGCTGCCGGGAAGGCCAACGCCGACAGCACAAATACCATCAAAACAAGGATACAGACTCCCCAATACCGCAGCTTCATTTTTTGCTTTCTCCCTACTGAACCTTTATGTCACCCACCATTGTTATTCTTCAGCGTGATTAGACCGTGACCGCTCGCTCAATCCAATACGTTCGATCACCGCTTCACGGCCCGGCCATTCCTCACGCAGCAGACCATAAACCAGCATATCAACCCACTGACCATCCACAAACGTTTCGCGGCGTATATGTCCTTCCAGCTTAAAGCCCAGCTTATCCATCTGGCGCTGGACTCGGACATTGATCACCATCGTATCCAGCCACACCCGCCGCAGGTCCAGCCAATCAAAGCAGTAGTCCAGCAGCAGCGTCAGCGCGTCGGTGCCATACCCGCCGCCCCAGTAGTCCGGCTCGCCGATCACCGCGCCCAGGTTGGCGATGCGGTGGTAAGGTGACATGAAGTTGATCCCCATGCTCCCAATTGGTTTGCCGTCTTTGGTCTGAATACCAAACCCCAGCCCGGAAACCTGCCCTTTCGCACGCTGTTCGCGCCATTCCTGCGCGCCGCGCTCCGTCTGGGCATGCGAAACCACCTGCCGTTCGCCGCCATTCGCCCAATACTCCGCGATGCCGTTTTCCCAGTGGTTATCCCGTTCATCAAATGCCTTGTTCCAGGGCACCATATCCACTAACAGCCCATGTAAGATCATCGTGCTTTCAGTCCTATCTTCTCAATCATCGCCGCGCGGCCCGGCCATTCCTCGCGCAGCAGGCCATAGCTCACCACGTCGATCCAATCCCGATCAACTCGAGTCGCCTGGCGGTGCCGCCCTTCGAGCTTAAAGCCCACTTTTTCCATCTGCCGGATCACGCGCTCATTCAAGGCCATCGTGATCAGCCAGACGCGGCGCATATCCAGCGCATCAAACGCATAATCGTTCAACAGCAGCAGCGCATCCGTCCCATACCCGCCGCCCCAGTAATCCTGGTCGCCGATCACCGCGCCCAGGTTGGCATACCGGTGCTGCGGCGACAGCCAGTTGATCCCAAAGTAGCCAATCGGCTTGCCGTCTTTCGTCTGGACGCCAAACGCAACGCCGGTTTCGGGTTCCGTCGAGGTGCGCCATTCTTCATGTTCGCGCTCCACCTCGGCCTTCGAAACAATCTGGCGTCCGCCCATGCTGCCCCAAAAGGTCGCTTCGCTGTTCCACCATGTATAATCCTGATCCTGAAATTTTTTGCCATACGGCACCAGATCGACCAGTAACCCTTCGAGAATCATGTTGTCTTGCCTTTCCAGTTTAGGGCGCTTTGAGTCCCAGTTTTTCAATCATCGCCGCGCGGCCCGGCCATTCCTCGCGCAGCAGCCCATAGAGCACCATATCGGCCCACTGCCCGTCGATCCACACTTCTTCGCGCACCCGCGCTTCCAGCGTGAACCCGACTTTTTCCATCTGCCGGATCACGCGCATATTCGGACTCATCGTCGCCAGCCACACTTTATGCATATCCAGCCAGTCAAACGCATAATCGACCAGCAGCAGCAGCGCATCCGTGCCATAGCCGCCGCCCCAATAGTCCGGTTCGCCAATCGACGCGCCCAGCATCGACAGGCGGTGGTGCGGCAGCACCCAGTTCATCGAAAAATCACCTATCGGCTTGCCGTCTTTGGTCTGCACGCCAAAAAACACGCTCTGGCCCCCGTGTTCGGCCCATTCGCGGTGTTCTTCCTGGCGGCGTTTGATGCTCGACTTCGAGATCACATGCCGTTCGCCGACGGTTGCCCAAAACCAGGACTCATTGTTGCGCCACTCATATTCCCGCTCATCGAACGCTTTACCAAAGGGCACCAGGTCAACCAGCAGTCCTTCGAGAATCATCGTTATTTGCCTTTCAGTTTGTTTGCGAGTCCGGCCCGCTCGAACATGACCTCATACCCCGGCCATTCCTCATTCAGCACGGCAAAAATCACGTCATCATAATACACACCATCGGCCAGCCATGCCTCACGCCGCGCGCCTTCCTGGTGAAAGCCCACTTTTTCCATCTGCCGCAGCACGCGCGCATTGAGGCTCATCGTGCCCAGCCACAGCTTGTGAAAATCCAGCCACCGGAACGCATACTCCACGCACAAAATCAGCGCATCCGTGCCATAGCCGCCCCCCGTATACCCCGGCTCGCCGATCCCCGCGCCTAACATCGCCAGCCGGTGCTGCGGCCAGACCAAGCCCAGCGCAATATCCCCAATGGGCTTCCCGTCTTTGGTCTGGATTCCGAACATCACCGTAGGCCGGGGATGTTCGGCCCGCCATGCCGCGTGTTCCTGCTGGTGTCGTTTGACAGCCCCGCGTGAAACAATCTCACGATCTCCAGCCGTCGCCCAGAACCAGGCGTCGCCGTTATGCCAGTCATATTCCCGTTCCAGGTAGCGATCCCCATAGGGAACCAGGTCCACGAGCCGTCCTTCGAGCATCGTCATTATCCTTTCAAGCGTTCCAGCACTGTATCGCGCCCCGGCCACTCCTCGCGCAGAAGCCCATAGATCAGCGCATCGGACCGGGTACCATTCACCACGGTGAGTTCGCGCTGCCGCACTTCCAGCGTGAACCCGACCTTTTCCATCTGCCGCATCACGCGCGGATTCGCCGCCATCGTGGTCAGCCACACCCGCCGCACGTCCAGCCAATCGAAAGCATAATCGATCAACAGCGTCAGCGCATCCGTCCCATAGCCACCGCTCCAGTAATCAGGATCACCAATGATCGCGCTCAGGTCCGCCAGCCGGTTATATGAATCTAAATTGCGGATCGTAAACTGCCCAATGGGTTTTCCGTCTTTCGTCTGGACGCCAAACGCGATCCGCCGGGCCGCCCGTGCGGGATTATCCGCCCGGTGCCTGCGCCAGTCGTCTACCTCAGCCTTCGACAGAATCCACTGCGATCCCATCGTCCAGAAGAACGAGCCGGGGCCGTTATACCAGCCGTGCTCCATCTTGTAAAAACGTTCGCCGTAAGGGACTAAATCAACCAGGATGCCTTCAAGCATGTTATTTTCCTAACTTCTCGATCAGCGCCGCGCGCCCCGGCCATTCGTCGCGTTGCAGGCCATACATCAGCACATCGACATACTGACCATCGGCGAAGGTCGCCGCGCGCCGCCGCGCTTCCAGCCGGAATCCAACTTTGGCAAGATGCGCCTGTGCCCGCGCATTGATGCCCATCGTTTCCAGCCACACGCGCCGCATATCCAGCCAGTTAAACACGTAATCGACGATCAGCAGCAGCGCATCCGTCCCATACCCACTGCCCCAGTACGCCGGTTCCGCGATCATCACGCTCAGGCTGGCGTTACGGCAGTGCGGCAGCACCACGTTCAGCCCGTACATCCCAATCGGCACGCCGTCTTTGGTTTCGATCCCGAACCGCATCCGGGGATCGCAGCGCTCCCGGTCCTCGTTGATCATCTGCCGGATTCCGTCCACCAGGCTTTGGGTGGCGATCAACCGTTCACCCATGTACCAGAAAAACGATCCTTCGCCGTTATACCAGCGGCGATCTTGTTTCCAAAACGGCTCGTTGTAGGGAACCAGATTAACCAGCGTGCCTTCGAGTTTCATTCCACACATCCGACTTGCCGTTTTACATTTAAATGCAGCAACGACTGCCGCGCCCAGTTTCCCCCTCGGTTGAAGAGGGGGATGAGAGGCGGTGAGGTTTGTAGGGGCAACCTCTTTCCTCAAGAGGTCGAGGAGAGGTCAGTCAATCTTCCCGTAGCGTTTTTCGGCGCGGGCGCGCAGATTCAACCGTTCGACCAGCGTTTCACGGCCCGGCCATTCGTCGCGCAGCAGGCCATATGTCAGCGCATCGATCCACTGGCCGTTAACCAGGGTCGCTTGACGGCCCCGCGCCTCGAGCTTAAACCCGACATGTTCCACGTTTTTCTGGGCGCGTTCGTTCAGCCCCATCGTTTGCAGATCAATCCGGCGCAGGTCGTACCAGTTAAAGGCATACTCGATCAGCAGCAGCAGTCCATCCGTCCCGTGCCCGCCGCCCCAGTAGTC
>DATAMF010000402.1:0-8139 GCA_036260665.1 Aggregatilineaceae bacterium
TCACACCGAGCGCAACCAGTCCAGCGGCGCTGCTTAACCGGGTGTTTGGACGCTTTCAGGGGTGGCTGGTCCCGCTGCTGTATGGGCGCGACGAGAGCGACGCTTTCCCGGTGGTGTACCGGGCGAACGCGCGCCGCCAACTGGATCGGCTGGCGCAGGGTGCGGGCTTGCAACCGCACACTTTCAAGCAGATCGAAGACCCGACGTATTTTGCCTTTCATCCGCTGCTGTTCCGGCTGAGTGCAGCGGCGGCGCGGGTGGTGCCCGCGAGGATGCGGGAGCATATTGTGGCGGCGTATCAAAAATGAGATGAAACGGGTTATCCTGATTGGCGCACTGATTCTCGGCGCAGCGGTGGCGGCGATCCTCATTTTCGCGTATTTCGCCGGAGAGCAGATCATCGGGCCGATGCTGAAATGCCTGGGGCTTGATATTGCGGCGGTGGTGATTGTGATCATCGTTGTGAAGGGGATTCCCAGCCCCACCGAACGGTTCGTCGGGATGCTGCTGGGCCAGAATTACGCCGTAGAAAAGACAAAACGCAAGCAGAAACCTTCACGGCTACGATTCAGTATCCAGTTTCCCACGCGGCCCAAGCGCATTGCACGCCGCACACGATCCGGGGCGAAAAGTAAGCGCGAACTGGACGAACTGCTGCCACCGGAAACAGAAGATACAAAGATAAAAGATTAACCTATAGTAGGCGCATATATTAAAACTTGAAAATATGGGGAGCCGAATATGAGTGTCGCAATTTCTCCTAAACATGTGGTTGATGGTGGCTTTCCTCCGGCGGAAGAATGGCCCTTAGAATTCAAAATCGATATTTTTATTGCTCGTGTTGATGGTTGGCATCTTGAAGTTGCCGACAGATGTATAAACGGCTGGCAAAACCCTGAAGGTCAGCAATGCATAACTGCCCCTTGTGGTGATATGTTTTACTATGAGTCACCCACTTCTGCATTCATGTTTCCCCGCGATCTCATAACCCATCAAATTCCCGATGCTGGCTGGGCAGTTCTGCAAATGGTTCTTAACTACTTCGAGATTATTGGACGATTCAAGTTTTTTAAGAAATCCGAAAGCGATGACGATTTTTTGCTTTTCCAATCAGGAGTCTTAGATGTTTTTCCAGGATTCAAAAATCACGAACCCAACATTGCCCGACTACTTTATAGTCACCTAAGAGGAGGGCTATATCATAGCGGAATTCGGAGTGGTAAAATTTTTCTACGCCATCAAGAGCCACTGAACGCGATGGTATACGATTCTGCGAACGATCTTCTTATTATCGATCCTCATGTGTTTATTCCAGTGCTGAGAAAACATTTATGGGAATATGGAAAACAGCTTAAAGACCCTACACAATCGACACTGCGTGCAAAATTCGCAGCAGCGTACTACGATTACTATCTTAGCTAATTTGAGAAAGTTATTCCTATAAGCGGCTCACTACACCACAGAAGATTAACCATCTTTTTATCCCCAAGCGCGGATCAACTTCACTATAATCTCGGAAAATCTATAAACGAAGCTGTCAAATCTGAGTCGAAGGATCAGTATGGCGAGTTATTTACGGTTGGCGGGGTTTCCGCTGGGGTTCGGGATCACGACGGTATTGGTAAGCGGCACGTTGAACCGGGTGATGATCGTGGAATACGATCTGCCCGCGTCAGTGGTAGGGCTGTTTTTTGCGATTCCGCTGTTGATCGCGCCGACGCGGGTCTGGCTGGGGTATGTGTCGGATGGGTATCCGATTCGGGGGAAGCGGCGGGAACCGTATATTCTGATCGGGGCGCTGGTGGCGGCAATGGGAGTTGTGGGAGCCACGCTGATGGTGACACACAGCGAAGCGGCGGGGATCGTCCTCATCAGTGGGGCGCTGCTGGCCTTTCTGGCGTATGGGATGGGCAGCAACCTGGCGAGCAATACGTTTGAAGCGCTGCTGGCGGATAAGTTTGTGGGCGAACAGCGTCCGCGCGCGGTGACGATTTTCAAAGTGGTGATGTTCGTTGGGATTCTGGCGGGCGCGGTGGCGCTAGGTCCACTGCTCGATCCGTTTGAGGGCGGACGGTTCGCGGTGATCGTGATCGGCACGATGGGGGTGATCAGCTTACTGACAGCGGGCGCGGTGGTCCGGCAGGAGCCGCACACGCACCGAATCCGCACGATCAGCCAGGAGGCCGCAGCGGTATCATTCCGGCAGGTGATCCACCAGATGATCTGGGCGGACCCACAAGCGCGGCGCTTTTTCCTGCTGGTGATGCTGACCGTCCTGGGCACGCTGGCGCAGGATGTGCTGCTGGAACCGTATGGCGCGCTGGTGCTGGATATGAGCGTGAGCCAGACCACACGGCTGACGGCAATCTGGGGAACGGGCACGATTCTGGCGATGATGGGCGGCGGGGTGTGGCTGATCAAACGGCTGGGCTACCGGCGCGTGCTGCGCTGGGGGCTGGTGATGAACAGCAGCGTGTTCGGCGGGATGATTCTGGCAGGAGCCATACAAAACACCGGATTGTTCATGGGGCTGGTCTTTCTGCTCGGCGCGGGGACCGGATTGGCTGCGTCCGGGCTGCTCACAGCGGTGATTGAATACACCACCGTGAAACATGCAGGGCTGCTGATGGGCGTGTGGGGATTGGCGCATGAGGTCGGGCAAGCACTGGGCGGCATGATGGGCGGCGTGGTGGTCGATGTGGTGCAGCGGGCAACCGATGGCGAGCATCTGGTCGCCTATGGCACGGTGTTTGCCGCCGAAGGGCTGCTGCTGATCGTGGCGCTGGTGCTGCTGCGGGCGTTTGATCTGGATGTGCTGAAAGCCAGCGACGATGGGCTGTCGGGTATGCCTAAAGCGGCACACGCATGAAGCCCATTTGCAATTCCTCGCGCGGCGTTGTACGCTCATGACCATGCGAGAAACACAAGCCATCATTGAACGAGTGCGCCGCGTGTCGGCGGAACTGCTCCAACTGGAGCTATCAGTTGATCCGGGGTTGATCGAGATCAAACCGGGACAATCGGTGTATGCGTGGGTGCTGGAAAACACGACCTGGACGCCATATCTGCGGGAGCAGTGGATTCCGGTCAGTGTGCGCGCACCGCATGCGCTCACGGTTGAATTTGTGCCGGAGCATGATTATGCGCCGGGGCAGGTGGTCAGCCTGCTGTCGCCAGTAGGGAAACCGATTCCAGTGCGCGAGAACAGCAGCCGGGTGCTACTGATCGCGGAAAATGTGTATCCCACACCGTTTGTGATGCTGGCGCGGCAACTGGTCAACAATGAAAAAGCGGTGACACTGGTGTTGAGCGAACGCGCGCTGCACTATCCGCTGGAACTGCTGCCGCCGGAAGTCGAGATTCTGCGGCGCGATACGGATTGGAAATGGCCGGAACAGGTCGAAACGCTGAACTGGGCGGATCAGGTGATTCTGCTGGCACCGGCGATGATGCAGGCGACGGTGTATGGCAATCTGTTTGAAGCGATCCGGCAACTGCGCCAACACCAAATTCCAGATGGGTATATCTGCGGACTGTTTTATCCGCGGCTGGCGTGCGGAACAGGGGCGTGCCAAGCGTGCCAGATTCCAGGGAACGATCATGCGGACTGGCTGGCGTGTTCGGATGGACCAGCACTGGATTTGAAGAAGGTTGCATTTGCATGACGATACAACGGGTGATGTTTCTGGGCGCACATCCAGATGATGAAACGATTATGGCGGGCGGCATGCTAGCGATGCTGCATGAGCGCGGCATCGAAACATATGTGGTGTGCGCCACCGATGGGCGCGGCGGTGAAGCGGGCGGCGTGGCGGAAGCGGATACACCGGAAGGCCTGGCGCGCGTGCGGGAATATGAACTGCGGTGCGCAGCCCAAGCGCTCGGCGTAACCTCGCTGATCCAACTGGGGTACGAAGACCCGGTGATGGGTCCGGGCAATGAACTGTTTGGATTCATAGAAGATGGAAATATTCTGACCACGCGAATCGCGGCGCTGATCCAACAGATTGAGATCGATGTGGTGCTCAGCCATGGCAGCAGCGGCGAATACGGACATCCGGCGCATGTGCAGATGCACCAGGCGGTTAAACGGGCGGTGCAGGACTATGCACCGGAGACGATTTTTTACAGCATCGGCGCGCTGGTACCAGAGATCGAGGACCGGCTGTGGAATCAGAACGATCCCGCGCATCTAATGCTGGATATATCGCCCTGGGGCGAAATGAAAATCGCGGCGATGATGTGCCACCAGACCCAGCACGCCTTATTCATGCGACGGCGCAAACTCACCCAAGTGCGGGATGCGCTGCGCGTGATCGAGCCGGTTCACCGCCAATGGCCGGTAGTGGCAGCAGGATCGGCACCAGATGATCCGTTTGCCGAACTGCTGCTGGCGGTGGGAGCGCAGCGGTGTTAGGCTGCGAATATTTTCCTTACCCCCCTCCCCCCCTTTAGACCCCCTTTAGAGTCCATTTGAGGGAGAAATACCTCTGGAAAGGAAGAGATGTTGGCAGGAAGTCGGACTTTTTGGCAAGAACTCATATTCCGCATTAAGTTGAGCGCAAGTGAACCCCTCCCTAAATCCCTCCCCGCTGGCGCAGAGAGGGACTTGAAGGCAATCCTGCTGCGGCGTAAAGCGGACTGACCGCTCGCGCGACGCCTCACGGGAAAGTTTGTCGATTTTCTGCCCCCCTTGCGTTCCCGGTCTGAGTTGTGAAAGTGCGGTGACGTGTAGATACAGAATAGCACGGATGTTCGGAATTGTCATCCCCATTGAGATACTAACTTGGATGGCTAACTTCGATGGTTAATAGTGTGGGGGTTACACGGGGGCAATTCGTGAATTGCCCCTACGAACCTCACCCCCTGCCCCCTCTCCAACCGAGTTGGCGAGGGGGAAAAGCGGGCGGGGCAAGCCCACGCCCCTACGACAAGTCGTTGATCTGTGTTTCAAAAGATGTGGGTAATGTATAGCCGTGTGATACCGTTGGCGAATCCATTGGTCAGGATATTATTCGGTTATGAACGATCAAACATCCGATGAGGATGTCCGGGGCAGGTTTGCAAACCTGCCCCTACAAATGCCTACGCATTCGATCCCCCCTGTTCGCCAACGGTATCGCGCGCGGAGAAAAAACCCTACCCCCGGCCCCTTCCCGCAAGCAGGAAGGGGAGAAAACCGGGGTGTATGGCCATACGCCCCTACGGGCACGTGCCGATCCATGTCTCCAAAGATGTGATTAGCCGCGCGCGGAGAATGGGGAGAAGCGGGTGCAGCTTTGACACACATCACTGAGCGTGCTACCATTCGGGCATTAGGTGAACACGTGAGGCGCAGGAATGGGTTTCGATCTCTTCTCCGGCAATAACCAGCAGACCGTCCGGTTTATCCTGCTGGCGATTATTCTGATTACACTGCCGTGTTATTGTCTGGGTGCGGTGCTGCTGGCATCGGCACCGGACAACAACAAAGAAGATACCCCTGCGTTACAGGAAAACCAGCGCCCCCCGCTGGCCGGATCCACATCGCAGGTGTCGCCCAGCCCGCGTTCGGGAACGCCGACTTCGACCCGCGATCCGCTGCGCCCAACCCCCACTCAATTGACGATCTACGCGACGGCGACGGCGTTTATCTGGCCGACCTGGACGCTGACGATGACGCCGACCTACCAGATTATCCAGCCGACCAACGCGCCAACCGTCACACCGTATCCGACAGCAACGCTGCAACCATCCGCGACCTTAGCGCCATCGGCCACGACTGCACCGCCAACGGATGTACCGCCGCCAACTGACGTACCAACGGATGTACCGCCACCAACTGATACACCGCTGGAGCCATCCCCCACCCAAGAGGGGTTGGTACCAGCCCCTTAGGAAACTCAATAGCGAAAGAAACCTATGCCGTTCGACATCAAATCTCATATTAAAACGTTAAGCCAGACTGCTGCGCCATCCGGGCATGAAAGCTCGGTGCGCGAGGTGATCCGCGCCGAATGGGCCACACGCAGCGATGAACAGTATACGGATGGCCTCGGCAGCCTGATCGCAGTCAAGCGAGGCAACGGCCCCGAACCGCGCCGCAAAGTGATGCTGAGTGCGCATATGGATGAGATCGGGCTGATCGTGAGTGAGGTCCGAGATGGATTTATCCGCACGAGCAACCTGGGCGGGATCGATTACCGGGTGCTGCTGATGCAGACGGTACTGGTGCATGGGCGGCGCACGCTGCCGGGTGTGTTTGGGGCCGCGCCGCCGCATATGGCCCGCAACCGGAAAAAGTATCCCTCCGCACAGGAACTGTGGATCGATGTGGGACTGCCGGCGGAAGAGGTCGCGCAGTTGGTGCGGATCGGGGACATCATCACGTTTGACACCCCGCCGATTGATCTCAAAGGGGAGCGGCTATATGGCAAGTCGCTGGATAACCGGGTGTCGGTGGCGGCGGTGACGGCCTGCCTGGACGAACTGACGCGGCGCAGCCATGCGTGGGATGTGGTGGCGGTGGCGTCGGTCCAGGAGGAAGTCGGCGCATATGGCGCGCTCACGGCGGCGTACCAGGTGCAGCCGGATATGGCGATTGCGATTGATACGACGTTTGGCACGCAGCACGGCGTCGGTGAAGATGAAGGATTCAAACTGGGCGACGGGCCAACGCTCGGACGCGGGCCGAATTTCCACCCCAAGCTGTTTAAGGTGATGCGCGACCTGGCAAAAGACCTGGAAATGAAGCTCCAGACGGAAGTTTTGCCGGGCGACAGCGGCACGGATGCATGGCTGATCCAGGTGAGCCGCGAGGGAGTACCCGCGCTGCTGATCAGCATCCCGGTGCGGAATATGCATACGCCGGTGGAAGTGGTGGATGTGAAGGATGTGATACGGGCGGGGCGGCTGCTGGCGGCGTTTGTGGCCGGGCTGACGCCGGATTTTTTGAATGAGATTGAGTGGGGAATGTAGATTCCAGATGTAGGGGCAATTCATGAATTGCCCCTACGAACCTCACCCCCTCGGTCCCCCTCTCCAATCGAGTTGGCGAGGGGGAAGATAGCCCAAAATTGTAGGGCGGGGAAGACGGTGTCTATGGAAAATCGGGAGCGGTATGGAAGCAGAAGCGATTGAACTTTTGCGCGAACTGGTGGATGCGATTGGCGTGTCGAATGATGAAGACGCGGTGCGCCAACTGATCATCCAGCGGATACGCGATTATGTTGAAGAGATGCAGATCGATCCGATGGGAAATCTGCTGGCGGTGCGGCGCGGAACCGGACAGGTCAAGCTGCGGGTGATGGCGGCGGCGCATATGGACGAAGTCGGCATGATGGTGATGGGATTCGACAGCGACGGATCGATCCGGTTCCGGCAAGTGGGCGGGCTGGATGCGCGGATTCTGCCGGGGGCGCGCGTGCTGGTGGGGAAAGACAAAGTGCCGGGCGTCGTGGCGTGGGTGCCGATTCATCTCAACACCAGCGATGATGCCGTGGATATTGAGCGGCTGCGGATCGATATTGGCGCGGCGAATAAAGACGGCGCACAGAGCGCGGCTGAACCGGGAGATTTGATCGCATTCGACAGCAAAATGGTCGAACTGGGGCCGACGGTGCGCGGGAAAGCGTTTGATGATCGGGCGGGGTGCGCCTCGCTGATCCGGCTGATTCAGGGCGAGCGGTTCCCGTTTGATCTGCATGTGGCATTCACCGTGCAGGAAGAGGTCGGGCTGCGCGGGGCGCGAGTCGCGGCGCAGCGCATCCAGCCGGACGTGGCGTTTATCCTGGAAACGACGGCGTGCCATGATCTGCCGGAAGACCCCGACGAACCGGATCAGACGACGATCACCAAAATGGGACACGGCCCGGCGATCACGGTGATGGATGCGTCGATGATCACCGATCCGCGCCTGGTGCGGCACCTGGTGACGGTGGCGGATCGGGAAGGGATGCCGCACCAATTTCGATCACCGCAGCACGCAGGCGGCACGGATGCGGGCATTATTCACCGCAGCAACGCCGGGATTCCAAGCGTGGTGGTGGCGAATCCCTGCCGCTATCTGCACGGGCCGCATCTGGTGATGAATCTGAGCGACTGGGACAACCAGAGTCGATTGGTGCGGGCGGGGATGATGGCGCTGACGGAAGACGTGAT
>DATAMF010000403.1:0-5029 GCA_036260665.1 Aggregatilineaceae bacterium
CGGGCACCACCCGCGCCGCCGCTGCACTCAGCCGGAACAGCAGCGGATGAAAAGCAAAATACGTCGGGTCTTCGATCTGCTTGAACGTGTGCGGCTGCAAGCCCGCACCCTGCGCCAATCGATCCAGTGCGCGGCGCGCGTTCGCCCGGTACACCACCGGGAAAGCGTCGCTCTCGTCGCGCCCATACAGCAGCGGGACCAGCCACCCCTGAAAGCGTCCAAACACCCGGTTAAGCAGCGCCGCTGGACTGGTTGCGCTCGGTGTGATGAAGACAAATGCGCCTCCGGGCCGCAGCACCCGCGCCACTTCACGAAACGTGCGCGCCGGGTCTTGCAGATGCTCCAGCACCCAGCTTGATACCACCAGATCAACGCTGGCATCCGGCAGCGGAATCGCATCCGACAGCGCCACCGCGCGCGGCAT
Organism: Aggregatilineaceae bacterium; assembly: GCA_036260665.1. GTDB lineage: Bacteria > Chloroflexota > Anaerolineae > Aggregatilineales > Aggregatilineaceae > DATAMF01. The sequence goes on from DATAMF010000403.1 coordinate 425, forward strand.
CTCTGGCAGTCGATGTTCAACCAGCGACAGGTGATCGGGATCAATCCCCACCGGATACGTCACCGCCGCGCCCAACTGTTCCAGCACGCCGCCGCGCCCGCATCCCATATCCAGCACACGCTGTCCGGGCCGTAGCAGCTCGCGGATCAGCGCTGCATATTGTTCCGTCGCGGGCTGCCAACCATGCCGTTGGGCCGCATACCGGGCGCGGTACGCATTTTGTTTATCCAGTGAAAGAGGCATAGCGGCTTAGACCTGCTTCATCATCTCTAATAGCATCATGGCGACTGCTGCCGGTTTGTTCAGCATCTGAAAATGCGTACCTTCCATCCGGCGGTAAGCCCAGCCCGCTTGCTGCGCCGCTTCTCCACATCCATCATACGCCGCGCTGAACTGTAAATACCCACATGGCGCATCCGGCCAGCCCTCGAAAACCGGGATCGGCTCCTCGTAGACGGCCAGCGGCAGCGGACGGAGTTCGCTCACCAAGCGGTTGCGCACCTCGTCATCGGTGATCGTATCCTGCAAATCGATCTCGGTCCACGTCGGCAGCAGCCCATCTACAGCGGACTGCCGGAACGCTTCAACTTCATCCGCTGAGTCGAATAAATCCAATCGGCTTTGTCCATCCTGCGGAATCAGCGCATCCACCAGCAGATACGCGTTGACGGGTCGCCCCAACGCCTGCCGGATCGCGGGCAGCAGCACGCCCGCGCCGCTGTGTGCCACCAGAACCAGCGGCTCGTAATCCGATACCGGACTCAGCGCCCAGGTGACAGCATCCGTGTGCTGCTGCCAGTACGGGCGCTCCGAAATCGTCGAATGCCGCAGCGCGGGCACAATCACCTGCTGCTCCCGTCTGCGCAGCGCCAGCGCGGTTAATTTCCAGGTGAACGGCCCCACCAGCGGGCTGTGAATCAGGGCGAACCACATAGCTTCACCTCACCACAATTCGGCTTCCATCCGGCGTCTTTTTGATCTCAATCTGCACCGGGAACGCGTCGCGCAGTTCTTCCACATGCGTGATCACCAGCACGAGATCAAAGTAATCCTGTACGGCATTGATTGCTTCCACCAGTCGCTGCCGTCCTGCTTCATCCTGTGTCCCAAACCCTTCATCAATAAACAGTGTCCGCAGTTGCGCCCCGGCTCGCCGCGCCAGCATCTGGCTGAGCGCCACGCGCAGCGCAAAGTTGACCCGGAACGCCTCGCCGCCCGAATACGCTTCATAGTTGCGCGTGCCCAGTTCATCGCTGATCAGAATATCCAGCGTTTCAGCCACGCCACCGGTGCGTTTTTCGCGCTGCGTATCCAGCCGGACATGCATCCGCCCATCAGTCATTTGGTTTAACAGGCGGTTGGCGTTTTCTTCCAGTTCGGGAATCGCCGCCTCGATGATCATCGCCGGAATGCCATTTTTGCTAAAGGCCGCGCGCAGTTCTTCATAGATCGCCTGGCGCTCCGCATATTCGAACTGCCGGTTTTGCAGTTCGATTTTACGCTGCCGGGCAAACTCCAACGCCGAGAGCGCCTGCTGTGCCCGGATCAGTGTTTCCTGGGCGCGCTTTTCATACGTACGGCGCTGGCGAACCTCTTCTTCCCGCCGTCGCGCTTCTTCAACCCGTTCATACAAGCTGTCGATCTCGGTTTGGGCGTCGAGTGCTTCTTTTTGCTCGCCTTCCAATACCACTACCCAACGGGTGCGGCGCGCTTCAGCCTGTTCGATGGCGGCATGCAGTTCGGGAAGCTGCATTTCTGCTGTGTCGAGTTCGTGCTGGTGGCGCTCGTATTCGCTGTATTCCGACAGCGTTTCGCGGGCGGCATTGTGCGCCGCATTGTCGTAGCCCAGGGTATCAATCTCACCCTGAATCGACTCGCGCTGCGTCTGGAGTTCTTGCGCATACTCGCCGCTTTCCAACATCCCTTCGATCACACGTAATTCGGTGCTTTCACTCTGAATCGTATCTGCTGCATTTTGTGCGGTTTCCAGGTTGACACTCAGCGCCGAGACGCGATCCCGCAGTGCTTGCAGTTTGCGCAGTTCGGTTTCAATCGCCTCGATTTCCGCCCGGTACTCCCCGATAAGCTGTGTGATCTCGCTTAGGCGTCCCTGGTTGGTCCGGTATGTGGCGGCGTGATCTTTACCCTCAGCTTGCAGTTCTTCGAGCAGCATCATTTTGTGTTCTTCATCGAGCGGCTGTCCGCACAGCGGACACGTCGCCTGGGCCGCCTGAACATCCATGATCCGCGCCTTGAGCGCCTGCATCTCATCATAGAGCGTTTTGTTATTCGCCTTGAGTGCGGCGTTTTCTTCATTCAGCGCGTTGATCGCCTCGCGGAGTTGGTCCCGCCGGACCTCTTCCGCTTCCAGGTGTTCGACCTCGCCCTGAAGATCGGCCATATCCGCCTGAATCGCGTCTCGTTCGGCGGCAACCCGCTGTGCCGTGCTGATGCGATCCCGGTGAATGCCCGCCTGCGCGTCGAGTTCGGCCCGCACTGCAAAAATCCGTTCGTTGACATCCGCCAGCCGGTCTTTGACCTCATTGATCACTTGCAGCTTTTCGCCCAGCGCTTGATCAGCTTCCCGCGCGGCTTGCAGCAGCGCATAGCCGTTCTGGATCGCGTCACGCTGTTCGATCACCCCTTGCAACTGTCCCATCTGGTTTTGGTAGCGCGCCAGTTCGACCTCAATATCTTCCAGGTCGGTTTTGCGCTGTTTGATCCGGTGCTGCGCCTGGGCGAGTCGGCTCTGCGCCGCGTTCATCAGTTCCTGCGCTCCGGCGACTTCCTGGTACCGGACTTCCGCTTCTTCGCGCAGAACGGTAGCATCCACCAGCGCCGCCTCCGCCGCCACGAGATCGCGCCGCAAGGCTGGTTCTTCGGCTTCCTTCCGCGCGATGTCTTCCAGCCCAAACGCGATCACGCCCAGATCATGCTCGATCTGGCGCAGCACGTTTTTGGCGTAGTCTTCGTAATGCCGCCATTGGTCCAACCCCAGAATTTCCGCCAGAATCTCTTTGCGCTGCGTCGGAGTCTTCATCGTGAAAGCATCCGCGCGCCCCTGCTGCAAAAAGGCCGAATGCACGAATGTCTCGTAATCCAGCCGCAGCAGTTCGCGGATACGCTGTTCTGTTTCCCGGATCGATGGGGCTGTCTGCTCTTTGAACGTATTCGTTTTTTCGTCCAGCAAAAACAGGTCGAGCGTGCTGCGTCCGGTACGCGCGTTTTTCCCCATCTGCCGCTTGCGCACTACACGGTAATGGCTGGTGCCCTGCAAAAAATCCAGTTGCACCACCATATCGGCCTGTCCCTGGTAAATCAGGTCGTCATCGGTCCGCGTCCGCGCATGGCCCCACAGCACCCAGGTGATCGCATCCAACAGCGACGATTTCCCCGCACCGTTGGGTCCGGTCAGGCAGGCGAGGTGAATGCCTTCAAAAATAAGGGGATCAGGATTACGATACGCTAGAAAGTTTCGGATTTCGAGTCGAAGCGGCAGCATGTTAACCCATTGTTTCTACCCACTGCGCGCGCCATTCGGGTGCCGGATACGGATCCGGCCAGAATTCGCGCACTCGGAAAATTTTCCCATCTTTCAGGGTGAAGAACGAGATCGCCCGCGCCGTTTGATCGCCTGCTTGCGCGATGACTTCGGTCACAACCGTATCACCGCTGGTGACAGTGTTCTGAATCTGGATGCGCCATTGGCCGGGATAATGTTTGTTCACCGCGATAAAATTATCTTTGCCGCGTATTCGTTCGTTGGACTGCGGCCATTCGCACACAAAATCATCATGCAGCAGATCACCCGCCGCATCAAAATCAAATCGATCAAACGCCTTCCACAGCGCCTCGACCACGTCCCGGTTTGCCGGATGGCTGGGTTCATTGGCGAGGGCGGTGGCGGCTTCTTGCAGCATGATTTCCGCCACCTGCACCGCCGTCAAACCCTCACGGTTGCGGAACAACTGCGTGCCGCAAACCAGATGTTTCGCGCCGAGTTTGACCGCTTCGCCCAGTGTTGCCGTCGTGATCCCGCCCTGAATCTGGATCGCGCCATCAAAACCCGGTCGCAAACAGTCAAGATACACTTTGACCTGATCGCGGGCAAACGCGCCTGCCGGAGCATTCGTGCGTGATGCGGTTCCTGCCGCCTGAAAGGTGAGCATGCCAATGTGCGGAAAAAAAGGTTCCAGCAGTGCGCGGACGGCTTCCGGTTCCATCGGCTTTTGACGCTCCGTGCCCACCGTCTCGATCACCGGACTGGCGCAGGCTCCCATGCCGCGAATCTGCCCGATCAGCGTCGAGAGGTAATCCTGGTCGCCCACCACATCCAGTTGAAAACACACCACACTCACAGGAATATCTTCAAACTCGCGCAGGCGCGAATCAGGATACAGGGTCAGCAAATGCAGAGTTAAACTCGGCACCGTTTCGCACAGTTCCGCTACAAATTCGGGCGTAAAAACAGCCGCATTCCGATCCGGCCCTACGCCGGAGAACCCCTCGTAATCCTCATAGTTGATATCGAGGTGAAAAGACAGAATGCCATGCGCCACCAAGGTGCGGACCTGCTCAAGTACCTCGCGCTGCAATTCCTCCACA
>DATAMF010000432.1:0-2835 GCA_036260665.1 Aggregatilineaceae bacterium
CCCCCAACGAGGCGATTTTGTCAGCCAGAAATTGCGCGTGCAGCATCTCATCCGCAATTTCGGTCCGCATAAATGTGACCAACTGCGGGCGGTACGGGCCACGCGGAAGAAACCGAAAAACTGCTCAAAAACTGGGAATAGCGGTATCATTAACGCGTCTGGCTATGTAGCATCGAGGAGGCACTATGTTAAGCGAAAAAATGCAATTGGCAATGAACAAGCAGATCAATGCAGAACTGCATTCGGCCTACATTTACCAATCGATGGCGGCGTATTTCGCGGACAAAAACCTGAATGGATTTGCGAACTGGATGGATATTCAGGCGCAGGAAGAAATGATCCATGCGCGGAAATTCTACGATTTCGTCATTGAGCGGCGCGGACGGGTGCTGCTGCAACCGATTGAAGCGGTTCCGACTGAATGGACCTCGTCGTTGGCCGTCTTTGAGAATGCCTTCGCACATGAGCAGAAGATCACCGGCATGATCAATGATTTGATGAACCTGGCGGTCAAGGAACATGATCACGCCTCATCCAGCTTTTTGAAGTGGTTCGTGGATGAGCAGGTCGAAGAAGAATCGAATGCGGATGGTATTGTGCAGCAGTTGAAGCTGATCGGGGATTCGGGCGCGACGCTGTTTTTGATGGATCGGGAATTGGGGACGCGGACATTGCCACCTGCGGGGGCTGAATAAGCGTAACCATCCGGTTGGGATGAGCCTTGGTAAAGCCCTGGAGCGATCCGGGGCTTTATTTTTGCGACGAATGGACAGGATTTTACGTAATGACAGCGTGCATTTGCTACACGGAGTGACAATCAGATGAAAAAGATAGTGATGGTTTTGATGTTGCTGGCGATGATCCCGGTGGGACGGTTGGACGCGCAGGAGCCACCGCCGCAAGGACAGGGATGTTATCTGGATGATGGGCAGGGCTGCACGGTTTTCTATGCGGCGGACGAGGGGATCGCGCTGGGGGGAAATAATGAGGATTTTTGGAATCCGTTTACCAAGATGTGGTTTGTTCCGGCGGAAACTGGATCGTATGGGCGGATGTATGTCGGGTTTGATGATTTCAGCCTGCAAGGTGGGATGAACGATCAGGGATTGTTTTTTGATGGGCTGGCCGTAAAGGATGTTCGGGTGCCGGTAGACCCGACGAAGGAGACGTATAACGGCAATCTGGTCGATAAGGCGATGGCGGAATGCGCGACGGTGGACTGCGTGATCGATATGATCAACCACTATGATATGTCCGGCGCGTGGAATGGACAGTTTTTCTTCGGGGATCGTACCGGGGACGCGGCGATCATCGAACCGCTGAACGTGATCCGTAAAGAAGGGCGCTACCTGCTCGCGACAAACTTCTTCCAGTCGGAAGTGCCCGCCGAGGAACGGGATCAGGAATGCTGGCGGTACCAGGCGGCCCACGAACAACTCGAAGCGGCGGACGAATTCAGCGTGGCGTTGTTCCGGGATATTCTGGATGCGGTTCACCAAGAGGAGACGTGGGGCGGTACGCTGTACTCGACGATTTATGATTTGAACGCCGGGCTGATTTACGTCTATCTGTTCCACGATTTTGAGCATGAGGTGGTGCTGAATCTGGCGGACGAACTGGCACAGGGCGCACATACGTATGATATTCCCGCGCTGTTCCCTGTAAATGAAACCTACGCCAGATGGGCGGAACTTGAAGGGGCGGAACTCAACGATACGATTGCGGCCCGGCTGGCGGATGATGTAGACCCGGCAGTGTATGAGAATTACGTCGGGTGGTATCCGATTCCGGCAGAGTATGGACTGATGTATACGGGGGCTGAGGTGACGACCCAGGACGGCAAGCTGTATATTCATGCGGTGGGCGATGTCAAACCGCCGTTGGAGCTGCTGCCCGCGTCGGAAACCGAGTTTTTCTACGTCAATTTTGATCATGCCGGGGAGTTTACGATCTCGTTTGTAGAGGATGGGCTGATTTATCGGGCGGCGGGGATGCCGGAGCTTAAGCTGGAACGGGAGTAAGGATACTATAGCAGCAAACGGGGCAATTCGTGAATTGCCCCTACGAACCTAACCCCCTCAAATCCCCCTCTCCAACCGAGTTGGAAGAGGGGGAAGTCAGGCGCAGTGAGCAAGCGGGGACGCCCCTATCGATGCTCATCGAACGGTGTGGAATTAACCTCGATAATTTCGGCGGTGCCGCTTTGACCGCCATAGACTAACTGGGTTCCTTCGGGATTCCAGGCGACGGCGTACACGGTAGCTGTACTGGTGAATTCCTGGATGATCTGCATGGTGGTGGGATCAACGATGCGGACCCGATTGTCGTCGGCAATGGCGAGTTGATCGAAGTGGGGATTCCAGGCTACATCTGTGATCCAACTCCCTTGATAATCTATTAGAGCTTCTCCGGTTTTAGTATCCCAGATCCGAACGGTGTTATCCGGACTCTGCCCTGCCGTAGCGATTTGACTGCCGTCAGGACTCCAGGAAAGGGATCGCACGATATCGGTATGACCCACTAAAGTTGTCAAAGATAACTTCGTAGAGGTATCTAAAATGACTATCGAAGTATCTGCCGATGCAACAGCAATTTTACTCCCATCGGGACTCCATTTAACGGACATCAACACGTCAGTCTGATCAGTATCGATTTTGAAAAGGATTTGACTGGTGGTCACATCCCAGACTGTAACATAGTATTCCGCTAGCCCAGCTCCCATGAAATCCTGATTCGTGTTTGCCAGCATCGTGCCATCGGGACTCCAACTTAAAGAGATTGTTTGAACCCGATATGGTTCATCAAGGCTGGTTAGGAGATTACCAGAGGTATCGA
>DATAMF010000408.1:0-16914 GCA_036260665.1 Aggregatilineaceae bacterium
GGTTTGCATGATATGGCGCGGCCTGAACTGCGATTTGTCAACCGTCAGCGCGGAGCAGGGACGCGGGTGTGGTTGGATGCCCAATTACGCGTCTTGCAAATTGCACCGGAGCATATCAAAGGGTATGAAAACAACACAGCGTCTACACATTCCGAGGTTGCACGATCTATTGCCGAGGAACAGTTCGAACTAGGTTTAGGCATTGAAGCTACTGCGCTGGCTTATGGCTTGGATTTTATATTTTTGACAAAGGAACGTTACGATCTGGTTGTTCCAGGCGAAATCTGGGAATGGCCGCCGGTGCAAATGATCGTCACCTGGCTTCGCACTGCCGAGGCCCAAACTGCTATTAACAATCTGGGCGGGTATGATACCCAATCCACGGGACATATTGAGTGGGTGAATTAGAAAACACCGGAGATTTCCCCATCGTTTCTCCATTAGTGATGATTGGAACTTGATCTGGATCACGGTTGGAAGCGGCCCGCTGTGATAATCTGGGTAAGGTAGAGGAGGATTACCACATGACCATACCACAAACGGCTGTATCGCGGGTTCGCTGGAAGTCAATTGCCATTCCCCCAGAACATGGCTCATGGGGATTTTTGCTGGAACCGATCTTGTTAGGCTTATTAGTTGCCCCGTCGCTGGCAGGTGTCATGATGTCATTGGCAGTGTTAGGGGCTTTTCTGATGCGCCATCCGTTGAAAATCGCCTTCACGGACTGGCGGCGCGGCAAACGTTATGCGCGGACCAAAACCGCCGAGCGGTTTGTGGTCGGTTTTGGGGCTTTGGCAGCGGCAGGTTTGTTTAGCGCAGTAGCGCTTGCAGGGATCGACATTCTTCTGCCGGTGCTGCTTGTGGTGCCGCTGGCGCTGCTACAACTATTTAGTTATGTGCAGAACGAAGGGCGTAATGTCCTTCCTGAGCTGGCAGGTGCGGGTGCGATTGCAATCTCAGTCTCAAGCATCGCCCTTGCCGGTGGGGAATCGCAGCGAACAGCCCTGCTCTTGTGGCTGGTGCTGCTGGCGCGGAATATTCCTTCTATTCTCTATATCCGCGCCCGGCTGCGCCTGGATAAAGGCAAACCCGTTGAAGCGATTCCCACTTATCTATCCAATCTTGTGGCGGTTTTGGGTGTTACGGTCCTCACGCTGGTTGCTTACACATCCATCCTATCGCTTGTCGCCCTGCTGATCCTTGCCGCCCGCGCTGTGTACGGACTTTCGCCCTACCGCCGGAACATCCGCGTTCAAGTGATCGGCGTGCTGGAAATGATCTATGGCCTGCTGGTTGTGATTCTAACCGCCCTTGGTTATACCCTCTAGGCGCGCCGCCTAAATCACGATCAGCGCCAGAGTCAACAAAACACCGCCTGCCATCACACTCCCTAACTGCCCGGCAGTATTCGCGCCCATCGCGTGCATCAGGATGAAGTTTTCATAATCTTCATCCTGTGCGACCTGGGCGGCCAACCGTCCTGCCATCGGAAAGGCGCTGATGCCTGCCGCGCCGATCAACGGGTTGATTTTGCCGTGCGTAATCCGCGCCATCAATTTTCCAAACGCTAAGCCTGCTGCGGTATCAAATACAAAGGCCAGCAAGCCCAGGATCAGAATCTGGATCGTATCCAGTTTCAGAAAGTCGTTGGCGGTCATCGTCGAACCGACGGCCAATCCCAGGAACAGGGTTGCAATATTGATGATCTCGTTTTCTGACGCGCGGCGCAGGCGATCCACGACCTGACTTTCGCGCAGTAGGTTGCCGAGCATCAACATACTGATCAGGGGCGTTGCTTCGGGTACGAGCAGTCCGATAGTCAGTGTGACGACAATCGGAAATAAGACCAGCGCGCGGCGGGAAACGGGACGAGGCGCATATTCCATGCGAATCCGGCGTTCAGATTTGGTTGTCATAAGCCGCATGATCGGCGGCTGGATGATGGGCACCAGGGACATGTACGAATAGGCGGCTACAGCAATTGGCGCTAACAAATCCGGCGCGAGTTTAGTAGCAACATAAATCGACGTGGGGCCGTCGATAGCGCCAATCACTCCAATCGATGCGGCTTCGTTGATCGGAAAGCCGAGCAGAGTCGCCAGAATCAAGGTACCAAAAATACCAAACTGTCCGGCTGCTCCCAACAGTACCATACGCGGCTGGGCCAGCAGCGGGCTGAAATCGATCATCGCCCCCACGCCAATAAATATCAGCAGGGGGAAAAGCTCATTGCGGATCCCGGCTCCATAGAGAACATCAAAAAGCCCGTTATTATCGCTCATGCCGGTGAGCGGGATGTTTGCCAGAATGCAGCCAAACCCGATAGGCAGCAGCAAAACCGGCTCATATTCTTTGATCACCGCCAGCCCAACCAGGATCAACCCGGCAGCAATCATAATCGCGTTGCCGAGAGTGAAATGGCTGAAGCCTTTGGTCAGCTCAGGTATAAGTTCAGAAAAATCCATAATCTATTTTGTCCTAAGTTTATTCAGCAAACTCCATCAACAAATCATGATGTTTAACGTGCTGTCCCGCTGCTACTTTGATGGCGGCGATTTGCCCCGTGCGCGGGGAACGGATCACATTTTTCATTTTCATCGCTTCCAGGATGCAGAGTTCTTGCCCTTGTTCGACTTCTGCGCCCGGTTCAACCGCAATGCTTACAATCACGCCGGGAATAGGTGCAAGTACCGCTTTGCTGTTGCTCTCTGATAGCCCACTGCTCGATGCCACAGGCGCACGCACGGCGGGCATTTCGGATGTTGCGCGCGGCGCTTGTGGGATAGTCAGCCCGGCACTGGGACTAGTTTCAGGCCACACTTCAAAACGCTGGCCTTCTACGGTTGCTATCACAGGCCGCGCATACAGATCCCCAAGCTCTACTTCAAATTGTTGGCCCTCTATTCGCACAATAACTTTCATTTTCGCGGTCCTTTTTGTGAAATCAAACGACCTCGCTGCACCGACTGCCAGGGACTCACAATGGCGGTTGGCGGCAGGGGGAATTCATGGGGTTGAAGCTGCTGTTGTTCGCGGGCCAGCGCCACGGCGACGGCGGCAATCGCGGCGCGGCGGCGGAGTTCCTGCTCATCAAGCGTAAGCGGCTTGGACTCAACCGGGGCTGTTTCTTCAGTCTCAGCCGTCAGCCGCATCAGCACGGCCATCATAGCCCACAACAGCAGGATCGCTGCAAAGACAAGGGACATCCCAACGACGGTTATTTCGAGCGCGGTAACAAGGTTTTCGCCCATTTTATATGCGCTCCTAAACGGGAATGTTACCGTGTTTGCGCGGCGGTGCCGCCGAATACTTATCACGCAGCGCGGCCAGTGATGCAATGATTTTGGCGCGGGTTTCGCGCGGTTCGATCACATCGTCAACATAACCCGCACTGGCGGCATGGTAAGGATTATTGAAGCGTTCGCGGTAATCTTCGGCCAACCGCGCGCGTTCGGCAGCCGGATCAGTGGCTGCGCTGATCTGGTCCTTGAACAGGATATTCACCGCGCCTTCGGCACCCATCACTGCGATCTCGGCACTCGGCCATGCATAGTTAACATCGGTGCCCAAATACTTGCTGCTCATCACCACATAAGCACCGCCATAGGCCTTGCGTGTGATCACGCTGATCTTTGGCACCGTCGCCTCCGAATAAGCGTACAATACTTTTGCGCCGTGCCGGATAATGCCACGATGCTCCTGATCGACACCGGGCAGAAAACCGGGCGAATCAACAAATGTTACCAGCGGCACATTGAAGCAGTCACACATGCGCACAAACCGGGTGATTTTGTCGGCAGCATCAATGTCGATGACGCCCGCCATCATACTTGGTTCCTGCGCAACAATCCCAACGCTGTGCCCGCCAATACGGGCCATTCCGACAATCGCGTTGCGGGCAAAGGTTGGCTGTAGTTCCAGAAACGATCCTTTGTCCATCACGCGTTGAATCACTTCGTGCATACTGTAAGGGACACTCGGATCGATTGGCACAATCGAGTTCAGTTCCTCGTCCATCCGCAGGGGATCATCAGAGGGGAGTATGAACGGCGGATTTTCGACATTATTCGACGGGAGGTAGTTAAGTGCTTTACGGCACAACACCAGCGCTTCACGTTCGGAGTCGGCGGCGAGATGCGCGGTCCCGCTGATGGACAGGTGAATGTCCGCGCCGCCAAGCTGCTCATTATCGATTTCTTCTCCGGTGACGGTTTTGATCACCTGCGGTCCGGTCAGAAACATGAACGAGTGCTTACGCACCATAATAATAATATCAGTTAAGGCTGGCGAATAAGCCGCGCCGCCTGCACACGGCCCCAACATGACGCTGATCTGGGGAATAACGCCAGAGAACTGCGCGTTACGCCGGAAAATCTCGGCATACCCACCCAGACTTTTGACGCCTTCCTGGATGCGCGCACCGCCAGAGTCGATCAGGCCAATGATGGGGGTGCCGTTCCGCAGCGCCAGATCCATCACACGGCAGATTTTATGGCTTTGCATCTCACTAAGTGTGCCGCCGAACACAGTAAAATCTTGAGCATAAATATATACGGTGCGGCCTTCGATTTGGCCGTAACCCGTGACCACACCTTCACCGAGGTAGGCATCGTCAGCCATGCCCATCTCGTCGCCTTGATGGGTGATAAACGGTTCTAACTCGTTAAAAGTGCCGGGGTCCAGCAGGATTTCGAGCCGTTCGCGGGCGGTCAGTTTGCCTTTGGCGTGCTGCATTTCAACCCGCTTTGCGCCACCGCCCTGTCGCGCTTGCTCCCGAATGCGGCGGAGTTCCAAAATACGAGGGTCTTCTTTGGGCATAGATTTGTCCTCAAATATAATTAAAAACAACTATTTCAAGGGTAGTTTACCGGGTCTACTTGCTTTCTCCTACCGTCGATTGTCACATTTCACCCTGATACATAGCCTCAATCGATGCGAAGATGAGGCGAACACCAGCCGACCAGCGAGTCGATGACACCGAGCACTGCTTCTTCTTCGATCTCATTCCGGGCCTTTTCCCGAAATTCAGTGAGTTCCCAGATCAGGCTATCCTTATCGATCCCCTCTTCGCGCAAGGTGATGATCACCTGCCGCAGCGCTATCGAGGGAGTTTCCGTTTCTAATGCATCCCAAAACAATTTCTCAAAATTCATTGTATTGTTTCCGTGTCAATGATTAACCTTTCTTCAGCGGCTTCAGGATCGCTACCCAACTCAGCGATGATCATACCAATTAAAATCAAACTACACCCAACCCATTCTTTGGGGCCGATCTCTTCGTGAGCCAGCCACCATCCAAAAAATGCAGCGAAGACGGGTTCCAGGCTGAATAATAAGGCTGTGTGCGTTGGAGTCGTAAAACGCTGTACATAAACCTGCAAACCGAACGCAAGCGCGGTTGCAATAACGCCCGTAAACCCAATCGCGCTCCAGGCATCCATAGACAAATGCAGGCTTGGCGTTTCAAATAACATCGCGCCGCCAAAGGCCAGGATCGCAACCGTTTGAATTTGAATGACAGATAAGCGCACCGGATCGTGATGCGGTGAAAAACGTGCAACCGTCACAATGTGCAGCGCGAAGGCAAACGCACAGCCGAGTACCCACACATCTCCTGACTCGACACGCAGCCCATCCTTCAAATCCAATGATAAAAAGCCCAATCCAATCGTTGCCGCCACAATACCTGTGATTGCATGGCGCGCAGGCGGTTTCCGCAGCAGAAAGGTCGCCAGCAGTGGCACAATGACTACGCTCAACCCGGTGATAAATCCGGCTTTGGCGGTGGTGGTATGCTGCAAGCCAATCGTTTGAAAAGCATAGCCCAGAGTCAGCCACACGCCGATCAGACTCCCGGCCCATAGTTCATGGCGGTTGAGGGCTTGCATCCGGCGTGCAAACAGAATATAGAGCAAAACCGTTGCCAGCAGGAAGCGGATTGCCACGAATGTGAGCGGTTCTACTGAGTCCAGGGCATTCTGGACCATCACAAATGTTGCGCCCCAGATCAGCGCTACGAATGCTAATGTAAGATCAGCCTGCCAACGCTTCATCTACAGGGCGCGCTCCAGAATCGTGGCGACTTCATCCGGTGTCAGGGTAATGGGATTGGCTTTCATCGAACTGGCTCCAAGGGATTTCTGTATAAGATCGTCAAATTGGTTCTCCATGAGTCCGTAGGTGCGCAAACGAGGAATGTGCAGGGCCGCACACAACTCAGCGACCCAGGCTGGACCATCATTCACAGTTGCCTTGCCGTTTCCGGTAAGAAGCTGCGCCACTTCCACATAACGCTGTAGGGCGGGATGATCGGGCGCGCGAGTCTGTAACGCTGTGATATTTATGGTCATGGTATGCGGCAGAAGTGCCGCACACGTAGCCCCGTGGGGTGCATCAAACATGCCGCCGAACGGCCCCGCGATTCCGTGTACTGCGCCCAGACCCGCATTCGCCAGTGCCAAGCCACCAAATAAACTCGCCAGAGACATAGCTTCGCGGGCGGCTGGATCGTCGCCAGTGTTATACGCGAGCGGCAAGGATCGTGCGGCGCGGCTCATTCCTTCACGGCAGAGCGCATCGATCATTGGATTAGCACGGCTGGAAACATACGGCTCAATCAGTTGAGTTAGTGCGTCCAGTCCGGTGTAGGCTGTCATGTGAGGCGGCAGCGAATAGGTGAGTTCGGGATCAACGATGGCGAGACGTGGCAGCATCATCGGACTGCGCAGACTGACTTTGACGTGATGTTCCGGTGAAGTCAATACGGCATTACGGGTCACTTCGGAGCCTGTCCCGGCAGTCGTCGGAATGGCAATATAGGGCAGCGGCGCTTGAGTTAGCGGCACACCGCGCCCAATGACCTCCAGGTAGTCCACAATCTCGCCCGGGTTGGTAAGCAAGGCAGCAATTGCTTTTCCGGTATCAATTGCACTGCCGCCGCCGAAACCGATAACCAGATCGCACTCCGAGTCGTGTGCAGCTTGAATGCCTGCTTGGACAAGGGGAATAGAAGGTTCGTGTTCGACGGTGAACAGCGTGTAAGCCAGCTTTTGCCCTTCGAGCTGTTCCAGCAGCGGCGCGGCGCGGGATGTTTCGACGCCCGTCACCACGAGGGCACGACGACCTAACGATACCGCCGCAGAGCCAATCTCCCGCAGGGTTCCCGGCCCAAAGAGGATTCGATTGGCCGTCATAAATTCAAAACGCATAGGGTTATCCCCAGCCTTCATCAACTGGATAGATGTTGTCGAAAACTTCCTTTGAACGCGGAGCCGCCATCCAGGGTGCTACCGTTTCATTCCACTTTTTATAGTGGGTGGTTTCGCGGTGTTTGGGCGGATCATCCGGCGTGCGGTAGACTTCACACAGTACGAAATGAGTGGGATCGGCAGTATCCTGCACCACATCAAAACGCGCAATGCCGGGTTCCTGCACGCTATGGCTTGCATTTTCAACGCAGGCCTGGCGAAAGGCATCAACAAATTCTGGCTTGACACGGCAGTGAACATGCACGATATACATGATCGACTCCTTGCATAAAATCAGTATCCGTCCAAGTATAAACGCTGATTATTATCCAGAGAAAAAGTGATGTCATCGTGAGATTTGCCATAATATTCAAACGTAGAGAGCAAATGAGGAACGCATCATGGATTCTGTTTTAGGCCTGTTAGCCGTATTTTTGCTGGTCGCCATGAACGGATTTTTCGTTGCTGCTGAATTCTCCTTAGTCGGCGCGCGGCGAACCCGTATCACCCAACTGGCGAATGAAGGTAATGCAGGCGCACGTGCTGCGGAAAGCGCGATTGAGCATCTGGACAGCTTTATTGCCGCGACACAGTTAGGCATTACACTGGCAAGCCTGGGGTTGGGCTGGATCGGGGAACCAGCCTTTGCGCATTTGCTGGATCCGGTGCTGGAATTTTTGCTGCCAGAGGAATGGATGGATGCTGCGGGCCATACAGCGAGTGTGGCTGTTGCTTTTGCGCTTGTGACCATGCTGCATATTGTCTTTGGCGAATTAGCCCCCAAATCCATTGCACTCAACCGCCCCGAAGGCACCTCTATTATTGTTTCACGCCCCACCACCTGGTTTCTCCGAGTCTTTCGTCCCATTATCCGGTTGATGAATAGTGTTGGCAATGCAGTCGTGCGCGCTTTAGGGTTCGAACCGGCGGGCGGTCACAGTCAGGTCCACTCTGCCGAAGAGCTGGAAATGCTGGTTCATTCCAGCCAGGAAGCGGGATTGTTGCAAAAGAGCGAAGAAATTTTGCTGCGGCGGGTATTTGATTTCAGCGATATCGAAATTCAGGAAGTGATGCAGCCGCGCGTGGAAGTGGACGGTATTCCCATCGATCTGCCCTTGCCCCTGGTATTGCAGCGCATCGCCCAGCAGCATCATTCGCGTTATCCCATCTACCAGGACTCGCTCGATAACCTTGTTGGGATTCTCCACGCCAAAGACTTATTTGATACCGTGGTCCGCCAGCCCGATCTGCTGACCAGTGATGGGGCACATCTTGATCTGAAAACACTTTTACGCGACCCCTTATTTGTTCCGACCACAGTTGGCGTGGATAAAGTGTTGGAGCAGATGCAGCGCACCAAAACCCATATTGCGGTGGTGATGGACGAGTATGGTGGCATGGCTGGTATTGCGACGATGGAAGACATCCTGGAAGAACTTGTGGGCGAGGTCCAGGATGAATTTGATCTCGAATCGGAGCCGATTCACCGCCAGGGTGATATGGCTATTCTGGATGGTTTGGTGACCCTGGACGATGTGATCGAGCGTTTCGGAAATCCCGGCGGCAATCCCCGTTCCCAAACTATCGGGGGGTATGTGGCGGAGCGCTTGGGACAAATTCCCGAGGTGAAAGATACCATTCCCTTTGGTGATTATGAGATTTGTGTTGAGGATATGGATGGCATGCGTGTCTCTAAAGTGCGCGTCGTCAAACGTCCGAAAGCTGCGCCTGAAACCGATGGCGATAACGAGGTATCTGCTCCCCAATAAGTATCGGGCGGTCATATACCGCCCGATAGCATATGGGAGTGTGCTATTCCATCACCCGTAAGGTGGAGGGCAAATCCATTCGGGACATTTTGCGGATGCTGAGCAGCGGGGTAAGCGTTACTACCACCACGCCCAGGATCACCGCAATCATCAGCGAGAGGACTGACACCGTAATCGTCATGCTGACGTCCGGCATCATGGTATTGATCCGCTCGTTCATCAACCAAGTCAGTGTTAAAAAGCCCAAAATCAGCCCCACAACCGTCCCCAAAATACCCGTTACAAGATTTTCGATCATGGTCATCCGGGTGACGGTTCGAATCGGCAGGCCAAAAGCGAACAAGGTCGCAATTTCGCGCGCACGCTCATCTACATTGATACTGGTGGTATTGAAGGCGATCAGGAAGGCCATAGCCATAACTGCAACAACAACAATGCTCATGAAACCGATCAGCATATTCATCGAATCTTCGAAGACTTCGGTAAACGAGGCTACGGTTTGGGTGGATGCTACGCCGGGTTGGTCGAACAAGGCCCGCTTCACATCAGTTTCATCGGTACCTTTGACCGGATTGACGTAAAGGATGTTCGTGAGTCCATCGAGACCCATCAGACTGGCCTGACTTTGATCCATAAAGACTTGGTAGCGCAGGGGACTGGCATGAATGCCGACTACTTCTATCTCCGATTCCACCATCAGGTAAGACATAACACCTTCGCGTTGCGGATGTTTTATCGTGACTTTATCTCCGACCTCAACACCCAGATCATGAGCCGCCTTTTCATTGATCACAATGCCGGGTTTGCCAACTGGTAATTCGCCTTTGGTGATAGTCGGAGTCCAGAGTTTGCTGTCTAAATCAAGCAGTTCGATAGCCACCTCGAATTTCGTGTCACCACGCCGTAGTTCACCACCTACCTGCATAGCGGGATCGCTCATCGAAAGTTCGGGTAGTTGGCGAATAGCCTCTATTGGTTGTGAATCGACCGGATAGAACGAGTTGAGTGTGACAATCATTCGATCAGGATGATCCTGCAAAGTCTCGTCTTTTGCTAGATCGATAGTTGCAAAGAATGAGTCTAACATCCCGACCATAGCGATGAGTGTGGTAATCGCCATTGCTACCCCCAACAGGGTTAGCAGCGTCCTGCGTGGCGCACGCAGCAGATTGCGCAGCGGCATTTGGGTGAAGCTCTTGCCCGGAAGCCGAACTATCGCCAGCTTGGGAGCCAGACCTCCACCTTTTGACACCAGATACCCTGTTTTGATGGCGTCAATAGGCTGCACACGAACCGCACGCCACACGGGATACAACGTCGCCCCAAAGGGCAGCACGACGCCTAATACTGCCGCTTGCGCAAAAATGCCCATCTGGAATGGTGCCTCGAAAACGGGCATCGGTAAAATGTCTCGCATAAAATCCGCGAATACACGACTGATCATGAGGCCGATCAGAATGCCGAAAAAGACACCTAGAAACGCGATCTGCGCACCAACCAGAAGCGGTCGAACGGCCAGTAAACGGCGTGGCGTGCCAAGCGCCATTCCAATTCCGATCTGACGCCGCTGTGCTTCGACAATCCGGCTGGCAAGGTTGAACGTTCCAAAGGCAGCTCCAGCCAGGAAGAGATAGGCAATAAGCTTGAAGATTTGATCATCCCCCTCAAGGTCGCTGTACAGCATATCATAGGCGGTGTCATCTTTGGCTTGCTGCAATGTGACGCCAACCTCAGGGAATTTTGCTCCTAATGCCTGTTCGATTTCAGATTGAACCAGCTTTCGATCCGCCCCCTTTTTTAGAGTCAGGACTAGATCGTTAACCTGTCCCGGATGCTCGGTTAAATTCTGAGCGGTTTCGAGGGTGGTCATGACCACAGCGAAGTTGGATTCATCCATAAAGCCGACTTCATTGGCTATCACGAGGAAATATTCGGGCGTCATACCCTGCCCAATATAAGTCAACTTTTTATCCCCGCTGAGGGTCAATGTGCCTTCGGCAGGCAGATCATAATGTTGGGCAAAGAGATATTCGAGGACGGCCCGATCCTGCCCCGCATCCTGATCCGTGAATCCGCGTCCCTTTTTGATGTCAATCCCATTCACCTGGGTATTGCTGCGAATGCCCATCAAACGCCCAGGAACAAGAATCGTCTCATCGCCGTCTTTCACCTCGACCAGCGTAGGGGTTAACAAGCGCCCTTCGGCGGCTTCAATCCAATTGGCATGGGGGATGCTCTGCACGGTACTGAGTAACTCATCTCCTTCGAGATAGCTTCCTTCCGTCAGCCGGATGCGCAGATCGTACATATTCAGCAGGGCAAAGCTGTCATCATAAGATTGTTCGCGCCAGGGCGTACTGCTGCCCAGACCCGCATACACGCCTGTTCCCAGGGCAATGATCAGTGCAATCGCCGCTACTTGCAGCCAGCGTTCCCGCAGATCGCGCCAGGACCACCGCAAAAAGAGTGACATCTTCATGGTATGCTCCCTACCACTGCAATTCCGCAATCGCCGCTCTACCACCGCGCGGCTCACCATCGCTCACGATGCGACCACTGCTCAGTTCAATCACGCGATCCGCCACGCGTGAGATTTCGCGGTTATGGGTCACAACCAGCACCGTTTTGCCAGCCGCCGCTTGTTTTTTGAGTAATTCAAGAATCTGAATGCCGGTTTGGAAGTCCAGTTCTCCGGTGGGTTCGTCCGCCAGCAGCACCGGATTACCTGTCGCCAGCGCGCGGGCAATGGCAACCCGCTGCTGTTCACCGCCCGATAGTTCATGCGGAAAATGGTTAACCCGTTCGCCCAGCCCTACATCGGTCAAAACTTGAGCCGCCTTTTCATGGCTGTTGGGGGCATGCGCCATATCCAGTACAAACTGCACATTTTCCAGCGCGGTCAGGCTGGGGAATAAGTTGAACGTCTGGAAGATGAAGCTCACCGTCTCACGGCGAAATTTGAACCGATCCGCCTGTTTATCCAGGGCGAAGTGACCCCCATTAATTTGAATCGTGCCTGCGGTGGGCACATCGAGCGCGCCAATGATGTTGAGCAGCGTGGTTTTGCCGCTCCCAGACGGCCCCAACACCACCACAAATTCACCTTTTTCAATGTCAAGTGTGACTTGATCGAGGGCCTTCACTGAAACCTCGCCCATTTGATAATGTTTGGCGACTTCATGTAGATGGATCATTTGCTCCTCCCATTTGCATGTGTTGACTCTAACTTTGAGTCAAATACGGGTTAGGCGTACCTCCTAAAATTTAGGGGTATCGGAGAATAGTAGTTCGTAAACTTACTAGTAGTTCTACTATAAACTACTAACACTAAAAATGCAATGCTTATTCACTTCTAATGTCATTGGAAGGAAGACTGCCCTAAAATCTGAGCATCGATGATGTAGCAGGTAGAGTATCTATGTTTCGACTACCGTTATTTCCGTTGAACACTGTTCTTTTTCCTGGAACGCCCATCACGCTTCATATTTTCGAACCCCGGTATCAGGCGATGATGAAGCACTGTCTGGATACGCACCAACCGTTTGGTGTGGTCCTGATTAAAGAAGGTACCGAAGCGCTTGGTCCGCTGGCCCAGCCTTATCCGATTGGCTGTACGGCCCAAATTACCCAGGTGGAACGGCTGCCGGAAGGCCGTATGAATATCGTGGCGATTGGACTAGAGCGGTTTCAGATTCATACGCTCTCACATGAGCAGCCATATCTGGTCGGGATGGTGGAACTGCTGCCCCTGGACCATGTGGATAGGCTGGATATAGCGGAAGAAGGGGACTTGCTTCGTCCCTGGGTTGAACGGTATTTATCGGTGCTGGCGCGCGCCGCAAACGATTTTGAATTTGATGTGTCACAACTCCCCGAAGACCCGCTTGCACTGGCCTATTTAGCGGCAATGGTAGTGCAGATTCCGATGGTTCAAAAGCAAACGCTTTTATCCGCACTTCAGGCGTCAGAATTTCTGAGCGGGATTCGCACGATTTACCAGCGCGAAGTCCCGCTGTTGGATGCCATTATGAGTCGCGATATGGATAATCCGAACGCGGGACTCTTTTCGGCTAACTGAGCAGCGGCGCAACGGAATCATATATTTGCTGAAAGCTGCTGACAATGGCTTGTTCAGGCTCATCAAGCTTCACGAGCGTATCATACGGGAGAACGGCTCCGGTCCAGTCCTGCGTATGCCAATGGGCCAGCGGCGGGAGTTGAGTCTGCGTTAAGCCGTCGGGAATGGGATACGCATAGGCATAAAGATACGGGCGTTCGAGTCCGGCACTGTACGGCGAAAAACCGAAACTCAGATGGGGCGCTTGTTCGTCGAGGCGCTCCGTCGCAAACCAGAGGAATGACAGATCGAAGCCATGCGGCCATACGACCAGCGGCGTTTTTTCTTTGGGCAACCCCGCGCGAAAGCGTTCCAGGGCGGACGAGATGAGCGTCAGAGCGTGGGCATAGTCGGTGGCCAGACGAGGATCTATCTGAAAAGGCTGGGTTGCAGTCAGTTTCTCTCTTTTTAATGTGAGCGGGGAAAGCTGGTATTCGATCTGATCCGCCAGTGAGATCGGCGTATGCTGGGCGAGTGGGATACACGTCTCCCGGTTTTCAGGCGAACGGTAGCGGATGCACTGATCCACAAAATCCAGTTGCAGGTCGCCTTTGGGCAGCGTGTGTGTCGTCAAACCGTTTGGGATAATACGCAGCGCCAAATGGAGGTAATTCGGTTCTGGCTCAGCAGCAGCGGCCTGGATTGCGCCTAACACCTGGGCGGCTTGGTGCAGCCCGATTCGCGTGTTTGTCCAATGATCTAAGGCTGGTAAGTGCATTGTGTTCTCCTCTATTCCAACCGGATGCGGGGGTTCAAAACCACGTACAGCAGATCGGCGATGAAGTTGGAAACCAGGATGATCGTTACTGTGACCATAACAATATCCTGGATCAGCAGCAAATCGCGCTTGTTGATGCCATCCAGAATGAGTAAGCTGCCTAAACCTTCGTAGCTGAACACGGACTCGATCACGACCAGGCCGCTGATGAGCCAGCCCGAACTGGTTGCCAGCACGGTGACGGTGGGAATCAAGGCATTCCGCAGGACATGCTTCCCAATCACGGTACGATAGGGCAGACCTTTGAGTACGGCGGTACGGACGTAATCGCGCTT
This sequence comes from Aggregatilineaceae bacterium, assembly GCA_036260665.1. Taxonomy (GTDB): domain Bacteria; phylum Chloroflexota; class Anaerolineae; order Aggregatilineales; family Aggregatilineaceae; genus DATAMF01. Next base: position 14,186 of record DATAMF010000408.1, read on the forward strand.
CAGTTCTTCGATGACGCCCGCGCGCACCAGCCGTACAACATAGGCCATCAAAACGAGCGTCGCGGCGATGGCAGGCAGCCATAAGGCGGGCAGCGCCTGGCGGAACGACACGTCGGGCGGAAGCCGCGAACTCGGCGGAAACCACGTACCGAGTTCCTTCGCCAACCAGCTATCATTCCATTTGAGCGCGACCACATTGATCAGAAATAGTCCGGTTACAAATTCGGGTAGGCTGACCACCGACAGCGAGAGCACCGAAATAATGCTGTCCGGCAGTTTACCCTCGGTCAGCCCGGCGATCACGCCTAACAATACCGAAATGGGAACTGCCATCAACAGGGCGACCAATGCAAGACGACCCGACGCAATAAGGCGTGTCTGAATCAAAGGGCGAATCGCGCGCAGCGGGCGGGCGGAGGTGCTGCCCCAATCGCCCTGGAGAAAGTTGGCGGACCAATCGGTGTATTGAACCAGAATCGGTTTGTCGAGGCCCAACTCGGCACGTTTGGCGGCAACGGCGGCTTCGCTGGCATCGCGGCCTAGCAGCACGCGCGCGACATCGCCCGGCAGCAGCCGGACCAGCAAAAAAACGAGCAGTGAGGTCAGGAACAGCGTGAAAACAAAAAAGACAATCCGCCGCAAAAAATAGCGCCACATTTTAATCGCTCCTCTTGATGCCTGATCCCTGCTGAAGCTGAGCGAGTTCATCTATTTCGCGGTGGCAGCGGATAAAATGACCGTCGCCATCGTCACGCCAGGGTGGTTCTTCCTGCTCACAAATGATGCCGACTTTGCGCGGACAGCGCGGATGAAAACGGCATCCGGTGGGCATGTCGCGCGGGCTTGGAATGTCATCGGAGAGCGGAATAGGCTTAACGCGATGCTGCGGATCGGCGATGGGAATGGCGGATACCAGTGCCTCGGTATAGGGATGGAACGGCGGCTGGAACAGATCGCTGCCGTAACCGACTTCGTACAACTGGCCGAGGTACATCACCGCAAGATAATCGGCCAGATAACCAACCACTGCGAGATCGTGCGAAATGAAGAGGTACGACGTATCACGCTCCTGCTGCAATTGGGCCAGCAGATTCAGTACGGCAGCCTGAACGGAAACATCCAGGGAGGAAACCGGCTCGTCACAAATGATCAGCGCGGGTTCAGAGGCAAAAGCGCGCGCAATGGCGACTCGCTGCTTTTCGCCGCCGCTGAGTTCACCGGGATACCGTGCAGCGTATTCAGGGCGTAAATTGACTGCTTCCAGCAGGCGGATCACTTCGTGGTCAGCATCGGCGCGGGACAAACCGGCCAGCTTAAGCAGCGGGCGGCGAATGGCCTGTCCAACGGTCAGATAAGGATTCAGCGAATTTTGGGGATTCTGGAAGACCATCTGGAGTTGGGCCAGAATTTTTTTGCCGCGATCCTGGACATCGCCAGGAATATCAGCGCCCATCAGTTCAAGTGTACCAGAGGTGCGGTCCTCCAGGCCGATAATCACGCGCGCTAAGGTCGTTTTGCCACTGCCGCTTTCACCCACGAGTCCTAACGTGCGCCCTTTTTGGATGCTCAGATTCACGCCGTCTACGGCGCGAACAGGTGCTGGTTTTTCGCGGCGGACGATTTCGCCCAACGTGCGGTGGATTGGGAAGTACTTGGTCAGATTGTCCACCTGGAGCAGATTCTCACGGTCAGCGACGCGGATGGCTTCGCCCAATTCATGCCGCTGGTCAACCGGGCTGATTTCGCCGCGCGCGATTTCATGCCAGCGGTGGCAGCGCACCAAACGACCTTCAGCAGGCGTTTCAAGCGGCGGTTTGGTCTTGCAGATGGCTATCGCCAATGGACAGCGCGGCTCGTAAACGCAGCCCTGCGGCATTCCGGTCAGGGCAGGCGGGCGTCCAGGGATAGTTTGCAGCATGGCGGCCTGTTTGGTTTCGCCCAGGCGCGGAATGCTGTTCAACAGGCCGATGGTGTAAGGGTGAACGGGGCGGGCAAACAGATCAGCGACAGATGCATCTTCCATGATCTCGCCAGCGTACATCACCACAACCCGATCACAGATTTGCGCGATCACGCCCATGTTGTGCGTGACGTAGAGCGCACCTGCTCGCGACTCGTGGATCAGTTCGCGCACCAAGTCGAGGATCACGGCTTCGGTGGTCACATCAAGGCTGGTCGTGGGTTCGTCCAAAATGAGAAGCTGTGGGGAGGTAATCAAGGCCATTGCAATGACCACACGCTGCTGCATGCCGCCGCTGAGTGCATGGGGATAACGCGACAGCAGGCTGGCGGGATCGGCCAGATTCACCCGTTTAAACGCATCAATGACACGCTGGCGCGCCACAGATCGGCTGAGATCGGTGTGGTGGCGAACGATTTCCGCGACCTGCTCACCGACGCGAATCGACGGATTGAGGGCGGCGGAGGGGTTTTGGGGGACGAGACTCAGCCGCGCGCCCCAAAAACGCTGCATCTCGCGGCGCGATTTGTCCGCGAGATCGTCGCCCATAAAACGGATGACGCTGTTGGATTCAAGGCGTCCATTGGGCGGCAGATAACGCATGATGGCGGTGGCGACGGTGGATTTCCCCGAACCAGACTCGCCCACGACACCATAAATCTGACCGGCGTTGATCTCGATGCGAAAATCACGCACGGCGGAGATCCAACGGCGCTCGATCTGGTAGCTGATGTTGAGCGCCTCCACCTGGAGGACGTGGTGGGGGGGG
>DATAMF010000433.1:0-7600 GCA_036260665.1 Aggregatilineaceae bacterium
AGAGTCCGTAAAACGTTCCGTCTTCAATCTCACTCGGCTTTTGGCTGATCCGTTTTCCTTCCCGCACCAGCGCGAGGTTCGAAAAGGCGAGCAACTGCCCGTCTTCGGTCACCAGATAGCCGTAGCCTTCCTCCCCCTGGCGAATGGAACTTACATCGCTCCACAACGCCGAGAGGTCGAGTTTGACCACCAGTATGCCGGCGAAATCATTCTCGTGACCATAAACAGGCATTGCCATATCGACAAATGGCACGCCAAATTCACTGGAATCAACCGGGCCGATATACAATTCACCGCGCAATACGGAATTCAGCCAGGGCTGTTCCGTAAGCTGCGTCACAGCACTGGTGCCCACGCGTTGCCGCTGTGCCAGGATATTTCCTTGACCATTGACCAGCTTGATCTCAAACACCGGTGGGTGGCGGTCCAGGGCAGAGCGGAATAATTCATCCGTATCCTCGACCAGCGTCACCGAATCGCCTACCGCGGTCAGATCGCTGTACATATCCTGCCAAAACAAGTCAAAGGTACGCGCCGCATTCGCACTGGTACGTTGTAAGTTCTGCTGCGATTGCACCAGTGTCGCCGTGATACCCAATACCACGGCGCTTAGCACACCCAGGACAGCGATGAAGCCCAGAATAGCCACTTGGCGCAAAAGCTGCGCCGAGAGTGAACCGGTTCTTGTTCTTCTAATTCTCATCCCACCACCCTATTCAATAAGTTTGACATACGTCCAAACGCCGCTCTGAATTTGCCAGCCGCTAATGGGCGCATCCTTAATATCGCCATATTCATCGAACGACCACAGACCCAGCACCCCGGTATATACGCCCAGGTTGGTCATGGCGTCTAACACTTTACCCCGGTCTGCACTGCCCGCTTTTTCAATGGCGGCCAGAATAACTTTCATCCCTTCATACGCCAGGATGACATACGGGGCTGGCTCTTTGCCATATTTTTCGGTATAAGCCGCGACAAAGGCTTCTGCATTTTTCTGTTCGGTTGCCGGAATGGTCAACCCGGTCACATACACACCTTCGGCCAGTTCCGCGCCCAATTCGGCTACAAATTCGTCCTGCTGCAAGCCATCAGTGCCCATAATCACCAGCGTGGGGTTGGCCGTGCGCAGCGCGCGGACCATGCCGACGCCATGCGGAACGACGCCCCCGCCGAAATAAACGAGATCCGGCTCGGCAGCAGCCACGGTTTCGGCCAGCGCAGCCAGATCGTCTTCGGTGGCATCCGCCGCCAGGCTCACATGGTCAATGATTTCTATTTCATAGTCGGTGGCAGCGGCTTCGAAAATCCCGGACAATCCAATCCCATACGAGGTACCGTCGTCGATAACATAGGCTTTCTTCACGCCGAGGCTGTTCGCCCACTTCGCACCTGCCAACCCTTGCACATCGTCGGAAGGAAGCACGCGGAAAAACGTGCGCTGGCCTGATGGGTAATAGGTTCCTGGCTCCCCTGCCCCAAAACCGGGTTTGGTCAGGCCGGGCCATGTCGCGGACTCAGTGACCTGGACAATCGACGCTGCACTAAGAATCGGGACAGACACCTTGGCTTGGTCGCTGGTCATCGGTCCCAGATAAGCCACAACGCTCTTGTCTTTGGCCGCTTTTTCTGCCGCCTGTTTTTCGAAATCAACCGAAACGGGGCTGCCATTCGGATCGCTTACATCAAGCGGCAGCAGTTCCACCTTCAGTTTACCGGCTTTGCCCCCATTTTCATCGAGCGCCATTTGGGCGACATTCACCACATCCTGCCCAATGTCGAGTCCCAGCGGCGCACTAATCGCCACCTTGACGGTTTTGATTTCTTCAGTATCATCCTTCTCTTCGTCGCCACAAGCTGGCAGCACCAGCCCGGCCACGAGCACGATGACCAGGAAAATGGACCATTTTTTCGACATGAGAGGCTCCCAATAAAAGTTATTGTTCGAGATTGTACTTCTTTATTTATTCTATATTCTGTATTCAATTTATATTTACTATGGCACACGGCCTCGCTAAAGTCAAGTTAGGAATGGGTAACAATATACATTTTTCACGAAAAATTAGGTCTAATTTCATATTCTTGATTTTTTGGCACTTTTGACGGACATTCATCACGAAGCCAAACGGTATAATTCACGCCAAATTGGATTGTCACAGAGGATTGGGATGCCGGACTCACCAACTACCCGAACTGTACGCGCGGAAGATGTCATCCGACAAATTCGAGACCGTGATATTCGCTCGATTGACCTGCAATTTACGGATGTGACGGGCATGATCAAAACCGTCAGCATCGACGCGGAGTATCTGCCCACCGCGCTCGGCGAGGGCATCTGGTTTGACGGCTCGGCAGTCGAAGGGTTTGCCCGCATTGCCGAGTCCGATATGTATCTCATGCCGGACCTGTCCACCTTTGCCCTCATGCCCTGGGAAGACAGTCATCCCGATACCGGGCGGACGGCGCGCTTGTTGTGCGATGTCTTCACCCCCAACCGCCAGCCCTTCGCCGGGGATCCACGCGGCGCATTGAAACGGGTCATGCAGTGGGCCGACGAAATTGGTGCCCGCTATGTGATTGCGCCCGAACTGGAATTTTACCTTTTTCAGCAAACACCCAATCACCAACCCTTGAGCAGTGATGATTACGCCAGTTATTTTGATGCCTCCGACAGCACCGCCCGCCTGATTCGCAAGCGGGTTTGTGATGCCTTACGCATTATGGGCATTCCCGTCGAATCAACGCATCATGAAGTCGGCGGCGGCCAGCATGAACTCGATTTCGCCCCGATGGATGCGCTGCAAACTGCCGACGCGATCATCACGGCGCGGTTGGCCGTGCGGACCATAGCCCAGCAGGAAGGCCGTTTCGCCACCTTCATGCCCAAACCGCTCACCGAAGCGCCCGGCAGCGGCATGCATCTCCACCAGTGGCTCCGCGATATTGAATCGGAAAACAATCGATTTGCCGACCAGACCGACGATTACGGCATGTCCGCCGAAGCCAAAATGTTTCTGGCCGGGCAGCTTACCCATGCCCGCGAGATTTGCGCCGTCATCGCCCCGCTGGTCAACAGTTATAAACGGTTGGTGGCCGGTTTGGAAGCGCCGATCCATGTGACCTGGGCACAGCTCAACCGCCGCGCGCTGCTGCGTGTTCCGCGCCTGACCGACGGCAATAGCTTAGGCACCCGCATCGAGATGCGCGCCACTGATCCAAGCTGCAATCCCTATCTCGCGCTGGCCGTGCTGCTCTATGCCGGTTTGCGCGGCATCCGCGACGGTCTGGCGCTGCCTCTCGCCGCCGAAGAAGAACTTTACGAACTATCCAACCGCCGCCGCCATCTCACGACCCTTCCCCTGGCGCTGAATGAAGCCCTGGATGAATTTGAGGGCAGTGAACTGGTCCGCGAAGCCCTGGGACTGCATCTTTTTGAACGTTTTTTGGAAGCCAAACGCCTGGAATGGCAAGAGTATTTGCATGTCGTCAGCCCTTGGGAAGTCAACCGCTATATTAATCTTTACTAAAAAGGGCTGGCATCAATTTCAGGTCTGTCTACAATACAATCCTAAAATAGCAGATTCGGATGTGAGGTCTTTTTGCCAGGACCGTCTGAAATTACCGTTGCCCATTTGCTCCGCCTTGCTCTGCCGGTTGGAACCACCGTTGTCGCCGGGAACGCGAATCTGCACCGCGCCGTGACCTGGGTCAGCGTGCTCAACACACGCCCTCCGGCTTTTCCCGATCTGCGCGGCGGTGAAATCGCGCTGCTCTCGCTCGAATCGATGCGCCTGTTGAGCGATAAGCTCACCCTGATGTCACTCGTCCGTGATCTGGCCGAAACCGAAGTCACTGCGATTGGCGTGTTGGGCGAAATCGGCCACCCGGCGGTTGAAGCCGCCAATGACCTAGGAATTCTGCTCCTGCGCCTGCCCGAAACCGCTGCGCTGCGTTCCATCGAGCGCCAGATCGCCCAGATGTTAATGGGCAATGCGGTTTCACCCGAAGCGCGCGGCCATGAAGTGCGTGAGCAGTTGCTCCAGCTTTCCACCGAAAATCGCGGCCTCGAAGCCCTGGTTGATGTCTTGGCCGAGATGATGGGGAAATCTATCGTGGTTCAGGACAAACGCCTCCGTCCGTTGGCGATGGCTGGCCCGATGACGCGTGCGCCCGAATGGTCTTCAATTGAAGAAGCGCTCTACGATGCCAACCCTCTCCCTGCGCTTTTCCGCGACCGGATGGAAGTCGCCCAGGCCAGTCCCGATCCGGTTGCCATTCCCCTGCCCCCCTTAGGCTTGCGGCGGTTGGTCGCGCCCATTGTCGCCGGGAAGATGGGGCGCGGCTTTCTGTCGCTCCTGTTCCACGAAGACGAGACCTATGATGCGCTGGATGTGGCCTTCGTGCGGCATGGTGCAGCCGTCTGCGCCCTGGAAATGGCGAAAGAAAAAGCCATCCGCGAAGCCCAAAAACGCGTCCAGGGCAACGTGTTAGAGCAGTTTATCGGCGGTGCGATCTCCGAAGCCGAAGCGCTGCTGCGGCTGACGCGCCTCGGCTACCAGCCCGACCAGCAGTATTCCACCCTCTACATTGGCGGCATGCGTGACAACGTACCCACCGCCCGCCAGATCGAAGCCCTCTGCAACGAACAGGCCGGGGCGTTGGGTTTCGGCGCACTCGTTCAGCCCTATGGCACCGAGGTGATCGTGTTTTGCGAAGGTGACGAACCAACGGCCCGCGATCTGGCGTTAGCCGTCCAGGGTCGTGTACTCGAACGTTACCGCGAACAGGTCGCCATCGGCCTCGGCCAGAGCGCGCACACCCTGAACGAATGGCGGCAGAGTTTCCAGCAGGCTGTAGCCGCCTTCCGTACCGCGAGTCAATGGCGGCTGCTTGCGCCGTTAGCCTTCCGCGAAATGGGCGTCTACCGTTTGCTCTCGCTGCTGGTCGGTTCGCCGGAATTGAGCAAGTTTTATTATGAGACATTAGGCGCACTGGCCGAAAATTCCCCCACCAATCATGAATTTGTGACCACACTCGAAGCTTTTTTTGAGGAGCACGGGAATCTGTCGCGCACGGCCCAACGCCTGCATGTCCACCGTAACACCCTGCTCTACCGGATGGAGCGTATCAAAGAGATCAGCGGCCTCGATCTCGACAATCCCGAAACGCGCCTTGCCGTCCATCTGGCGCTGCGCGTCCGCCGCATTTTGTAGGAATAGGATCGCCCGCCGTGTTGCAGTTCGCCCAATCAATTGCCGAGCAGCTCAGCGCATTGGATGGCGTCCAGGCTGTCGTCCTTGGCGGTTCCTATGCCAAAGGGACCGCTGCCCCCACATCCGACATCGATCTGGGCATCTACTACGATCCCGCCCATCCGCCGCGGCTGGATGATCTGAAAACACTCGCCGGGCGGCTGGACGATGAGCACCGTTCCGAAGCCGTGACTGAATTTGGAGCCTGGGGTCCCTGGATCAACGGCGGCGCGTGGCTCACCATTCAAGGCCAGCATGTGGACTGGCTGTACCGCGATCTATCCCGCGTGGAGCAGGAAATAACCAACTGCGAACAAGGCCGCGTGGCCGTGTTTTACCAACCGGGCCATCCGCACGGCTTCTACAACCACATCTATCTGGGCGAAGTCCACATCTGCCGCCCACTGTTTGATCGCACGGGGCGGCTGGCCGCCCTCAAGCGCCGCGCTGCGATCTATCCCCCCGCCCTGAAACAAGCCTTATTCGATGGTTTATGGGAAGCGACCTTTTCGCTGCAAAACGCCCACAAGCCAGCCGAGCGCGGCGATGTCGTGACGGTCATCGGCCACCTTTACCGCGCGCTCGCGGTGATGATCCAGGCGATTTTTGCGCTCAACGAACAGTACTGCATCAACGAAAAAGGTGCCTTAGCGCTGATCGAGTCATTCAACACCAAACCCGACCATTTTAGCGCCCGCGCCGCCGCGCTGCTGAACAATGCGAATATTCCCGACATGGAAACGTTACTGCACGAAGTTCAAACTCTTGTAGGGAACGCAGTGGTGAGTTAAAACCTAGAAAAAGTCCTCATTTTACTTTTCAGGGAGAAAATGATGCTTACATCCAACCCCATCCGCCTTGCCATTCTCGGCACTGGACTATTTGCCCGTCAGGCGCACCTGCCCGCCATCCAATCGCTGGGTGATGCCTTTGAAATAGTCGCCGTGTATAACCATCGCACCTCCACCACTGCCGATCTGGTCGCCCTGCTGCCCCACCCCGTCGAGGTCTACGACGATCTCGCCGCGCTGCTGGCCCGTGATGACATCGAAGCCGTGGATCTCGTGCAGCCGATTGAGGTTATGCCCGATGTGATCGAACAGGCCTTGACCGCCGGAAAACACGTCATCAGCGAAAAGCCCGCCGCCCCCGACCTGGCTACAGGCCGCCGCCTGTTATCCCTTTACGCCCAGCATCGCCATCTGATCTGGATGGTGGCCGAAAACTGGCGCTACGAACCCGCCTTTCACCAGGCAGCGGAGATCGTGCAAAGCGGCGTGCTGGGTCAGCCCCAGGTCTGCGACTGGGCCATCTATGCCAATATGCAGCCCACCTCAAACCAGTATTATCACACCGCGTGGCGTCGTACCGGGACCTTCCCCGGCGGCTTTCTGCTGGATGGCGGCGTTCATAATGTCGCGGCCCTGCGCCAGATTTTAGGCGAAATCCAGTCCGTGAATGCGCTGACCGCCCAATTCCGCCCGGATCTCCCGCCTACCGACACCCTTAGTGCGGCCCTTCAATTCGACAGCGGTGCCGTCGGCACCTGGACTCAGACCTTCGCCAGCAGTTCACCCTGGCCTACCCGCCTGCGGATTTTGTGTGAGCGCGGCGCGATCAGCGTACGGGCCGATGTGTTAGAAGTCGTTTACCCGGATCGCACCGAAGAATTCGCGTTTGACAGTCAAGGGGTAAAAAATGAGCTAGCCGCGTTTGCCGCCGCCATCCGTGACGGCGCGCCCCACGCCAATTCACCCGAACAGGCGATGCAGGATGTCGCCGTCATCGAAGCGATTCTGCTGTCCAGCACCACCGGCCAGCGCATTACCGTCGAACGCTTCGTCTAAGAATCAAAAAGGAGAGGAAAAAATCCTCTCCGCATAAGCGGCCATTTTTTCGGCGAAAAACAGGCCGTTCGTAGGGGCGTATGCGATACCCTCCCGCGTTTTTCCCCTCTCCAAGGATTTGGAGAGAGGTCAGGGGTGAGGTCCAAGCTTTTCTCCCCTTCCTGCTTGCGGGAAGGGGCCGGGAGGCTTAGGGGTTCCTACGGTCGAATCGGCACCTGCGCCGTGATAATCGTTCCCTGCCCGATCTCGCTTTCGATCAGCAGGGTTCCGCCCAGGCGTTTCGCCCGCTGCACCATATTCCGCAGTCCAAAACTGTTCAGGGTTTCCGTCTTGGATGTGTCGAATCCCTGCCCGTTATCACGGCGCAGGTGCCGATTCGACCGTAAGAACCCCTAAGCCTCCCGGCCCCTTCCCGCAAGCAGGAAGGGGAGAAAAGCTTGGACCTCACCCCTGACCTCTCTCCAAATCCTTGGAGAGGGGAAAAACGCGGGAGGGTATCGC
>DATAMF010000420.1:0-2721 GCA_036260665.1 Aggregatilineaceae bacterium
TGAATAGCATTTAGAATCCGCTCCCCCAAAGAGCGGATTTTTGATCCTCCCAAATCCATTTGACATAACAGAACAAATGAGCTAAATTAACAGAATAGTGAGTACAAGGAGGCACGGAGAACCGCCCATGATCACCGAACCCAGCATCGAGAATCGTACCGAACAGCCTTACGTCGGGATTCGCACCCGCGTGACAATTCCAGATATAGGAACCGCGCTGCCTCCCCTGCATCGGGAAGTAGCCGACTGGTTAGAAAACCAGGGCGTGGCCCCTGCTGGTGCGCCATTCTTCCGCTATCTCGTCATCAATATGGAGTCCGAATCTGAGATCGAGGTGGGCATTCCGGTTGCAAGCGCATTGTCGGGTAATGGTCGCATCCAGGCCGGTCTGCTTCCGGCAGGACATTACGCCACCCTGACCCACACCGGCGAGTATCCGGGATTGTACGATGCCACGCGCGAACTGCTGGCCTGGGCCGACAAACACGGCATCCAGTGGCAGAAATCGCCATCCGAGCACGGCGAGGTGTGGCGCGCCCGCGTCGAGTTTTATCTGAACCATGACACCGAGCCAGACCCCACGAAACGTCAGGCCCAGCTTGCCTTTTTGGTTGCCTGAGATATTTTTTCCCCTCTCCAACGACTTTGGAGAGGGGTCAGGGGTGAGGTAGGAGCATTTCTCTCCCTGCCCTACTTGCGGGGAAAGGGGTAAATTCCTTAAATGGGTACACCGCCTGTAATACCCTCCCTATTCACCATCCAAGTTAACCATCCGATGGTGATGACAATTCCGAACATCTGTGCTATTCTATATCTAGACTCTCGCACCTTCACAATCCAATATCCACTACCTGCTCCCTGATCTTCCCCCTCTGCCAACTGGGTTGGAGAGAAGGACCGAGGGGGGTGAGGTTCGTAAGGGGGGGTCAGAAAATCGACCAAGTTTTACAAAACCCCCACTTTGCAGAACAAAAAGCGGGGGGGGGGGATCATTCAGAAGATCAACAAACTTCCCCGTGGCGCGACGCGACATTTCCCAAATTTCCCCTTGAGGCGTCGTCAAGGGGGGGGCGGGAGTGACACAGAAACCGACTTCCTGCCAGGATCTCGCCCCTTTTAGTCCCCTTCTTCCCTCAAACGCTCCACCAAGGGGGGGCGGGGGTACAAAAAAAGAGAGTGCCCAAGAGCACTCTCCGCAATCCGTTTGATTTTGGTATGTTTCTGTTTATTCGGCCAGTTCCGTCTGAATCTGCGCCTTTTGCAGCCGGTTGCTGTAATCGATGAACACCGTCTTGATTTCGGTAAATTCATCAATCGCGCTTGTACCGGCTTCGCGCCCGCCGTTCCCTGTATTTTTCACGCCGCCGAATGGCAAATGCACTTCCGCCCCAATCGTTGGCGCGTTGATATACGTGATTCCGGTTTCCAGCTCGTCAATCGCCCGGAACGCCAGATTAATATTCGTCGTGTAAATCGAGGACGACAGCCCAAACTCGACATCATTCGCCACCGCCACCGCTTCCTCGAAATCCTTCACCTTGATCACGCTCAGCACCGGGCCAAAAATTTCCTCCTTGCTGATGCACGTCCCGTGTTTCGTTTCAAAGATCGTCGGCTGGATGAAGTGACCCTGATCATACTCACCGCCGCTCAATTGTGCGCCGCCCAACACCAGATTCGCTTCCTTTTTGCCGATCTCGATGTATTGCAGAATCGTGCGCCGCTGGCCTTCGTCCGCCACCGGACCCACATCGATCCGCGGATCCAGCGGGTTACCGAGTTTCATCGCTTTCGCCCGTGCCACCAGCCGGTCCATCACCTCGTTATACACCGGCTCATGCACGATCAGGCGGCTGGTTGCCGTACAGCGTTGGCCCGCCGTACCAAACGCCCCGAACAATACCCCCTCAATCGCCAGCTCAATATTCGCATCTTCCATGACGATCTGCGGATTCTTCCCGCCCAGTTCGACCTCAACCGGCTTAAGCTGTTTCGCCGCCGCGACATAAATTTCCCGTCCGGCTGGCACACCGCCCGTAAACGAGATCGCCTTGACCGCTGGATTCTCCACAATTTCCATACCGACCGTGCTGCCGCCACCCGTGACGAAGTTCAACACACCCGGCGGCAAACCCGCTTCCTCGAACACTTCGATCAGTTTGGCCGCGCACAGCGGCGTAATGCTGGCTGGTTTGAACACAATCGTACAGCCGGAGATCAGCGCCGCGCCAATTTTCCAGATCGGAATCGCCGTCGGGAAGTTCCACGGCGTAATCGCGCCGATCACGCCCACCGGCTGCCGCACCGTCATGCAGAATTTGCTGGGTAGTTCAGAAGGTGTCGTTTCCCCTAATAAACGGCGGCCTTCGCCCGAAATATATTCCAAAAAGTCTATTGCTTCCTGAACGTCCCCTTTACCTTCCGCGATCACCTTGCCCATCTCGCGTGTGACCGTTTCCCCGATCTCCTGTTTCCGCCGCCGCAGAATCTGCGCCGCGTTCAGGATCAGCTCGCCGCGTTTCGGTGGCGGCGTTTTTTTCCATATCGGAAAAGCAGCTTCGGCTGCGGCAATCGCCTGCTGGACATCGCCCCGCGTGCCCTTTGGGAAGGTGGCTAACACTTCGCCATTAATTGGGCTGGTGGTTTCGAACGTCTGCCCGCTCTCAGACGCCACCCACTTGCCATTAATATACAGGCCGTATTCTTTCAATGCAGTCCTCC
>DATAMF010000430.1:0-15690 GCA_036260665.1 Aggregatilineaceae bacterium
TGTCCCAAAATCGTCACCACCGGCGGACGCGGCTTCAGCTTGGACGGGTCTTCCTCGGCCAGCCAGCGCCGCCACTGCGGCAAATCTTCGACGCTGGGCTTTTCGGGTTCGGGCGCACGGATAGCGCGCGCTTCGTACCCCAGGCCATCCAACACAATGGCGGCGGTATCAAAATCAATCTGTTGGTTGATTGATGCCATAATGCCATTGCTGATCAATTCCTTCATGACTTCAATCGGGCTGGCCCCGGTCAGGTTCGCCAGCTCACGCACGGTAAGGAATTCGGGTACTTCAATGATCTGTTTTTCTTTAGGCATAGGATGAGCAGTTTGGACAATCACCCCCCGATGATCCTTCCAAACAGCATGCCTCCTTTCTTCAGTCGCTTTTGCGTATTCTAAACTGCGGACGGGATAATGGCATGTGGAGCGCCACGTTATTTCGTTGCTAGCCCTCTGGCCGGGCGGCCCGGATACGATCCCGGTCTTCCTCCGTAAGTGTTGTGCGCAAAGCTTTAGTCAGCACATCACTTTCTAATGCACGATCCCAGCAAGCTGCTTGATCGCATAAATAGGCCCCTCGCCCTTTTTCTTTGCCCGTCGGGTCCACTTTGACCCCGGCATCAGGTGTACGAACCAGGCGAGTCAAGGTCCGTTTTTCCGCTGTCGTACGGCACACGACACACGTCCGTTGGGGCGTGTGCCGTCGCCGCTCAGTTTTCGCTTTTCCCATGGATCAGCCGAGATAATCTTCCCAATCTTCACGTGCGCGGCCACCCTTACGCTTGCGCTTGGCGACCACCTGACCGCGATCCTCGTCAAAGACCAGTTCGCGCTTCTTCTTTTTCGCTGACTTCCGTTTGTCGTCGCGTGCTTCGGCGTCGGGTTCTTCGACTACCGGCAGTTCTTCCCGTTCAGGATGCGCCTTCTTCGCCGTTTTCCGGCGGCGCGCTTCTTCGGTTGCGGCCTCGTCCTCGACTGCCGGTTCTGGCTCGACTACCCGGCGGCCCACTTCGGGCGCTTTAGTACGGGCCTGATACACCGGCTCCGGCTCGATAAAGGCGGGAAGTACCTCTTCCTCTTCATCGATTTCCGGCAGGGCTTCGACCACGGGCAGTTCGGGCTGGACTTCTACCTGCGGCTCAACGACAGGCGCAGCCGTGACTTCTTCAACCACAGGCGCAGGAGCCAGGGCAGGTTCTTCTGGACGCAGAATGACCAGATCATCCAGCGCGTACCGGATCGCTTCCATCGCATCCTCTTTCGCGCCGCCCTGCTCCAAAATCACGCGCAGCCCTTCCTCATCACTCAACATGCGAACCATCAGTTCGCCCACATTTTCGATCCGCCCCAATGCCTGATTGATGTCATCATCCAGTTCGAGTTCACCAATCGTCATCAGGAAGGCATGTTCGGGAATCAGTTTGCGAACGCGTTCCATCGCGGACCGCCGTTCAGAACGACTTTCTTCGCGTGCCGCCAGCAGTCGCCGCTCGGCCATCTTCACGAAGTCCGTCAGCAGCTTAAATTCTTCCGGCTGGATCGGGCGGTTGCCGCGTTTCTTCTCGATAATCCGGCCCGCTTCCGCCACCATATCCGGCAGTTCGGCCCTCATCTGGCTCAGTGCTGGCTTGTTGATCAAATCCCATGCTTCGAGTGCGGCCTCAGAGACGCTCTTAATGTCGATACGCCATCCGGTTAGTTTAGCCGCCAGGCGCGCATTCTGACCCTCGCGCCCAATCGCCAGCGAAAGCTGATCATCCGGCACAACGACAGTTGCCGTGCGTCCGGCGTCCAGATCTTCTTCCAGCAGCATATCGCTCACGCGCGCCGGGCTGAGCGCTTTGCCAATAAACACCGCTGAATCCGCGCTCCACTCAATCACATCGATCTTTTCGTCGCTCAGTTCCTTGACGATGTTCTGGATGCGAATCCCGCGCATCCCAACGCACGCGCCCACCGGATCAACGCCTTCTTGCAGCGCCGCCACCGCCACTTTGGAGCGGTGTCCAGCTTCACGTGCAATATTTTTGATCTCGACCTGCCCATTGTAAATTTCGGGCACTTCATATTCCAGCAGGCGGCGCAGCATGTTTTTGTGAGCGCGGCTCACCACAATCTGCGGCCCCCGGCTGTTTTTCTTCACTTCGACCACGTAGACGCGCACTTTGTCATGCGGGCGATACCGTTCGCTGGGAATCTGCTGGGCGCGCGGCATCACCGCTTCCGCCCGTCCCAGGCTCAACGTGATCGCGCCCGCCGTGACACTTTGTACCGTCCCAGTCAAGAGATCGCCTTCGCGTTCGACAAACTCGCCATACAGCGATTCGCGTTCAGCCTCGCGGATGCGCTGTAAAATAACCTGTTTCGCCGTCTGTGCCGCAATCCGTCCGAAGTTATTGCCCGTCTTGACCGGCATCATCACCAGGTCACCCATTTCGGCAGTCGGAAAACGTTCGCGCGCCACATCGATATTGACTTCGGTCTGCTCGTTGACCACGTCATCCGTAACTTCTTTTTCGAGCATAATCTCCGCCCGCCCCGTGGGATCAATTCGGGCTTCGACCCGCTGGTTGGAGGAAACATTCTCATCGCGCCGGTAAGCTGAAACCAAGGCTTGGGACAGTGCTTCGAGCACTACTTCCTTTGGCAGGGCGCGCGATTCAACAATTTCATTAAAAGCCAGGGTGAAGTCGCTTTTCATCTTTTTCTGTTCTGCCCACTGCGGGCGGCTCTTAACCTTTGAAACTAGACCATATATGACGAAAAGTGGGGGGTTCCCACTTTCCGGTAAAGTCGCTCAACTAATAACGATAGTATACCACGCCAGCCGAGGATAAAGCAAGAGCCAACCCACTTATACGCTCAAATACCGGTGTTGCTCATCCGATTTTTAATCGGGGAGGTTACTCGACAACATTAGTCGGCAGCGGGCGGGAATTCCACAACTGCTCCGGATCAGGTCCCATCGAATTGACGGGAACCCACAAAACACTGCACGCCCAGTAAATGATATAGTATTCGTGCGTGGCATCCTGGCCCAATACCCAGGCGGTCTTACCGGCTTGCATCGTCAACGGCGGGGTAATCGGTTGGTCGGCACCCCAGGCCAGCGTCGTATCGGCCACAAACACACCCATCACATAATCGGACGACCAAGGCAGGCCCATATCGCAGCCCGGCAGGTTGCAGCCCGTAACCACCGTCATCATCACCCCACTGTCGAAGCCGGTGCTGGTGCTGTCCACGATATACACGACGCCCTCCGCGCCCGCCGGGAGGCCCGTCGGTCCCGCCGTATAGCTGAGGGTAACCGGTGTGCTGCCTACCGTAACCGGTCCGGCCAGGGTCATATAACCGTACCAATCCCCTACCAGGCGGATCACGGCGCTGCCCTTCTCAACACTGGCCGTGATGGTAAACGTTTCCCCCGGCAGGACAGGACCGGGTTGTCCATACGCCATCCCCGCGTATTGCATTTGGTGTGAACTCAGGTTGGGGAAGTTATAACACGCGCTTGAAGTCGCCCGCTGTTGGGCATGGCTCTTCGGAACGTGAGGTGTGGTGAGCACCGCGAAACTGACCAAGAGCGCAATGATAATAAATCGTGTTGCTTTCATGATACTCCTCCCGCAAGACACATAGATAAAACGCGCCGATCCTGAATCAACCGGCTTCCGCTAAAAACTAATCTCACCAAAGGTGTTCTCCACCACCCCCGGCAGCACCGCATACACCGAACATCCGATAATCGTCTCGAAGTGCCGCTGCACATCCAAATACCCCTGCCACCGCTGGATGGTATACGCATTGAATCCCCGCCGCATGGTAACATCCACAAATCGCTTTTCAATCAGGCAGAACCCCGACGGCAGCGCCAGCGCATCACAAAGCTGGATCAACCTGTCGTAGTCGGTATAACGCACGCGCCCCAGATAATCTTTGATGAATTGGAGTTCATCCGCCGTGCAGTCCCACTGCCCCCCAACCGCATCAATATGCTGGATGACGAACGAGTGCGTGAGGCATATCTGTGCCGCATCCTCGTATCCTTTTTCGTGCAAATAGGTGTACCCATCCAGCACATGCCGCATATCCGTGACACCCACCCGCCGCCCGATGTCATGCAAACATCCCAGGGTAAACGCCGTTTCTGCATCGAGATCGGGATGCCGCGCTGCAATCGCCCGCGCCGCCTCCCCCACATAGATCGAATGCTGCACCCATGGGCCAGGATTCAATTGTTCCGCCTCGGCCAGCAGCGCTTGCGCCGCCGCACACGTTGGAATTTTCATATCCGCCCTCCTTCCCACTTCTTTTGAGGTGCGAACAACCGATAAATTTTGTCGTTCAAAATGGGTAATCCGGGTTGTCGGAGCAATTTTTGGGGTTCCCCAATCGGTGCTTATTATCCCTAACCATCCCCACTTATGAGTTATGCACAATAACTAACTCGGTTGGAGCAGGGGATACGAGGGGGTGAGGTTCGTAGGGGCGATTCACGAATCGCCCCGCTGCAAGTCCCTCTCTGCGCGAGCGGGAAGAGATTTAGGGAGGGTTCTACCCTCCCTCCACCGGAAGCCCTTCCATCTCCATAATCGCCAGCGCGTTCGTCGTGGGCGATGGCCCAGGCCGCATCCGGTAATCGAACAACAGCCGCCCGTCGCCTACCGTCTCTGTAAAATGATAATTCGTCAACTGCGCTCACTCGTCCGCCAGGTGGATCAGTTCCAGATCGTGCGTCGAGATGATCCCCACGCCGTGTTTGCCCACCAGCGCCCGGATATACGAGCGGCTCCCGATCAGCCGTTCCCGGTTATTCGTGCCCCGGAAAATCTCGTCGATCAGGAAAAACAGCGGATTCGCCGTCTTTTCTTCCAGTTCGACCAGCAGCGCTTTGAGCCGTTTCACTTCCGCATAAAAATAGGAGATGCCGTCTGTCACCGAATCCGTGACGCGGATGCAGGTAAACAACCGGAACGGCACGATCCGCAAACTTTGCCCGTTCACCATCCCGCCTGCATACGCCAGGCACAAATTGATCCCCACCGTGCGCAAAAATGTACTTTTGCCGGACATATTCGATCCGGTGATCAGTGCCACGTCGCCCCGATCGTGCAGTGTGAAATCATTGCACACCCGCTCCGCGTCCGGCAGCAGCGGGTGTCCGATCTGCTGGCCCTCGAACAGCGCCCCATCCGTCACCAGTTCGGGGAACGTATACGCCGGATTCAAATACCCGACATTCGCCAGCGCGCACACCGCGTCGAGTTCCGTCCACACATCCAGCCACACGGGCAGCCGTTCCGCCACCGCCGCCCGGCTCTTATTCAGCCAGTGCGCCGTATAAATATCCCAGGGCATCACCGCGCTGAACAGCATCCACAGGATCGGGTTATGCCGCACACTCGCCGCCGCCAGCACCCGCTCCACCCGTTTCAACTGCGCCGACGGGCGATCCGCTTCCAGAAACGGCGCGCACAGTTCCCGCAGGTGCGGCTTTTTGCCATACGGCGCGTGTTCCAGGTATTCGAACACCGTCCGCAGATCGCTGAGCGGATCGCGCAGCGCCAGCGCCAACGAGAATGGATCACCGATCAGTTGCACTTTCCACAGGTAGATGCCCAGGTACGCCATGAAGGTGAAGCCCCACAGCGGCGGGATTCCGGCCACCTGCGTCAGCACAAACAGCAGCACATTAACACCCGACAGCGCGGTCAGCCCGATCAGGTAGGGGCGCAGCGAATGAGGGGGCCGCTGATCATCCAGCCACCGCCGCACACGATCCCCTTCCCAGCGCCAGTTCGCGCCGCGCGCCGTCAGCGTCCCGTTCAGCCGCAGCTTATCGCGAAAAGTCGTATGCGTCACCAGTTCGCGCACCAACGCCTGCCGCCGGGCGATCTGTTTCGGATCGGGCGTCGTCGTCGCCAGCCAATCGCGCAGCCGCGTGCTGGCCTCGCGGGATACCGTCGTATCGATCAGGCGGTGCAGCGAATGATCCCCGGTCAAATCCAGATCAAGCTCCAGCGCCCGATCCGCATAATCCCGAAATTTCAACTCCGCCGGAATATCTTCCCAATCGAGCGCCATCCGCGCAATCTGCGCCGTTTTGATGTCCCGCCACAGCCCATGCCGGATTAGGCTGCCCTTCACCCGGCTGTGGATGCCTGCCACCGCCCGAAACGCGATCAGGCTGATCACCAGCGCGGCGATGCCCCACACCGCCCCGCCGATAATCCACACCACCGCCGTGAGAATAAAACCGCCAACAAAAGTCAGCAGCCGCGCCCATGCATAGCGGTTGCTGACCTGTCCCAGTTCTCCGAGCCGCCGCTCCAGCCGCACCACCTGCCGCCGCAGCGCCGCCTCCCGTTTTAGCTTTTTATCCAATCAGTCTCCTCTATCTGTTTGATCCCGCTGTTCCCACCCGTTTTTTTCCCTCTCCAAGGATTTGGAGAGGGGATTAAGGGGTGAGGTCCGAGAGGGGGTTAAAACATCACCCCACACTGGTATTCCACCAGAATTTCCTGCTCCATCACGCCCGGCGTTTTCCCCGGCCCAAACGCAAATGTCCAGCGGTAGAATCCACCCCAGTTCGTGAACGTCACCAGCTTGACCAGCGCGCCATCCTTGCCAATCTGTACGTCTGGCGTCACATCCAGTTTCAGCGCGGCCCGCTGCACATCGTCCGGCAGCATGTCATCAAACATCGTCTTGGACTCAACCAGCGTTTCCAATGTTTCCTGATCGCAGATAAACTGCACATCATGATAATTCGCGTGCCAGAACAGATAGAACTGATCCCCGATCACGCTCAGAATCGCCAGTTGAATATACCCTTCCGGCGTGCCATCCGCGACGATATGTTCCAGGTAATTATCTGTTTCCCGATCACGTTCCGCGCTGTAATCCGCGTAAGTCTCGAAAGCCGCTTCGCCTTCCTCGCGCATATACAACACCGGGTACCCGCCCATGCCGTCAAACTGGTACACGTAGTCCAGAATATACCCATCTTCGACCTTCAGATGATCCAGCACCGTGAAGTACTCGTTCACGTCGAAATCATCCTCAGTCTTAATCGCATTCTCGACCTCTAGATGGTCTGGGAAATCCAGTTCGCTTTTCAACTCCGCGATACCATCCACCGCCGCGCGGCACACATCCGCCAGCGATTCATCGCCCGGCTGCGGAGTCGGTGTTCCACCCTCAGCTCCCACAGATGTTCCTCCCATCATCAATCCCAGAACCAGCAGACTCACAACGGCGCGTTTCATTTTAGCCTCTCCTCTGTTTCTATACGATTCCAGGCTGCGTGTGATTTTTACCCCACAGCACCCCTAAGACGCAACGCCCCGTCCAAAAGTTCCACCCCCCCGCATCCAATCTTCCCCCTCTTCCAACTTGGTTGGAGAGGGGGACCGAGGGGGTGAGGTTCCCATTCACGAATTGCCCCGCTTTTCCCCTCTCCAAGGATTTTGGAGAGGGGTGAGGGGTGAGGTCCGAGCTTTTAGGAAGCCGGGAGATAGAGGTTTTACTCCTCCCCCACCCATTCGACCACCTGCTCCAGCGGCACCATCACCCGCTCGCTGCTGGCGCGCCGTTTCCCTTCGACACACCCCGCTTCCAGCGCTTTTTTGCTGACCGTCAGCCGCACCGGAACCCCGATCAAATCCGCATCCGCAAACTTCACCCCGGCGGTACAATCGGCCCGATCATCCAGCAGCACATCGAATCCCGCCGCGATCAGTTCATCATGCAGTTGGGCCGCCCGTTCCACGTATTCCGGTTCCTTCCCCAGCACCACAATATGCACATCGAACGGCGCGACACAGCGCGGCCAGATGATCCCGTAATCGTCGTGGTGCGCCTCGATAATCAACCCCATCAGCCGCTCCAACCCAATCCCGTAGCTGCCCATCACCACCGGATGCGACTCCCCTTTTTCGTCCTGGTACGTCACGTCCATCACATCGCTGTAGCGCGTGCCCAGCTTGAAACAGTGCCCGATCTCAATCGCCCGCTTCAGATGCAGATGCCCGCCGTCACACCGCGCACACCCCGCCCCCTCATACGGCTCCGCCAGATCGACCACAACCGCCGGATCAAAATCGCGCGGGACGTTCACCCCCGTGAAGTGATACCCGGCATCATTCGCCCCCGCCACAAAATTCGCGCCGTACCGCACCGACACATCCGCGATCACCTTGACATCCTGGCTCAGTCCCATCGGGCTGGCATAACCCGGCACCGCGCCCGTTGCCCGAATCTCCTCATCCGTCGCCGGGCGCACTTCCCCGCCGCCCAGCGCATTGATCAGCTTGACCTCGTTCACGTCGAGATCGCCCCGGATCACCACGAACACAAATTCGCCCACCTGCCCCGCCTTCTCATTGACGAAAAACACCGCTTTGAGCGTCTGGTTGGTCGGCACGCCGATAAAATCCGCCACCTCCTGAATCGAGGTGCAGTCCGGCGTCGCGACCTTTTGCACCGCCTCCCATTCGACGGCCTCCGGTTTGTCCAGCCGGAACGCGGCGGCTTCCGTGTTTGCCGCATACCCGCACTGATCGCACACCACGACCAGCGCTTCCCCCTGATCGTGTAACATAACAAATTCGTGGCTGTCTCGCCCGCCCATCACACCCGTATCCGCTTCCACCGGGAACACATCGATCTGCACCCGCTCGCAAATCCGCCGGTATGCGCCCACCATCCGCTCATAGAAGCGATCCAGATCGGCGTAATCCGTATGCAGCGAATACGAGTCCTTCATCGTGAACTCGCGCAGCCGGATCAATCCCCCGCGTGGGCGCGCTTCGTTGCGATACTTGGTCTGAATCTGGTACACATGCTGTGGAAGCTGTTTATAGCTGTCGATCTCGCGTTCCGCCAGAAACGCCACCACGTCCTCATGCGTCGGTCCCAGCGCAAATTCCCGTCCGCTGCCATTTTTGATCTTTTGCAGCACCGGCCCAAACGAATCCCACCGCCCGCTCGCCTGGAAGATTTCGGCAGGCTGCACCACCGGCATCCGAATTTCCTGCCCATCTATTCGATTGATCTCGTCCCGCAGAATCCCCTCGATCTTCTGAATCACGCGCCGCCCCAGCGGCATCAGCGCATAACTTCCGGCGGCCACCAGGCGCACGAGTCCCGCTCGTACCGCTAACTGGTGATTGACCATTTCCGCATCGCTTGGTGCGTCGCGGAGTGTTCGGGTGAAAAGGTGCGCGAGTTTCATGGTTTGTTGTGCTCCTTGCCGAAAATAAAAAACCGGCGTCGGGAAAGTCCGAGCGCCGGTTCATACACACGTTATGGGCCGCCACAACCCAAGCAATAGACTATCCTCAACAGGACATGTTGCTATGGAAGTAGGTAGGGGCGGGGGTATGGTTCATCATGCCCCTCATTGTAAAATCGCGTCCTTCCTTTTGTCAAATTAAAAATTTATGAAAAATGTCCAGAGGCTCATGAAAATTTCGGAGAATATGTTACAATGAGCACAAAGTTGGGAAATAATTGGGAATATCGTAAGATGAACCGAAGAAGAATCACAGTTATCGTCGCCGTCACTATCGGTTATGTGTTCTACCAGCTAACCTCCTCCATCCTCCTTCCCTTCTTGGGTATCCTGGTGAGTCTCAACGCCCTCTTCAACCACGACCTCGTGTGGGAACTCCAAACGCGCGGCAGCCACCGCTTTGGTTATCCTCTCGGTGAGCGTACCGCGCAGTGGGAACGTGTCATTACCGTCTTTGGCTGCGCCCTTTTTGCCGTGATGATATTGGTTTTTGCGCTGCCCTACCTTTAATACTCACACGCGCCAGGGCCATTCTCAAACCCATTCCAGAAGGCCGCATACCGCTGTTCGCCATCGCCATGCGCGTTCGGATCGAACCACGAGCCGCCTTCTGGATCTCCGAAGCGGAACAGGCTGTTAGCTCCCTCTTCGAGATCGCCCTCTTCCAGCACGAGATATTGGCTTTTGCCGCTGTCCAGATACGACGCATACGCCCCGGCGAAGCAGTCCGCTTGTAATTCCGTCTGAATCGTGAACGCCGCGCCGTCAAAATACCCGATCTGCCACGAGATTGAGTGTCCCCATTCGTGCGCCAGAATCGTCGCCACAGCAAAGTCCCCGATCTCTTTCATCTGCCGTGACAGCAGCGTGCTGTCCAGGTAAATGCTGTGATCCAGCAGGCAGTAAAAGGCGTTGCCCATCTGGGTTGGCCCACATGCGGATCGAATCGGCCCGCCGTACAGCACCACGTCCTCAATCGGCGTATAGTCCACACCATTTTCGGCAAATACCTGGGACCAGTAATCGTTCAGATCGGCTTCGACCAGCGTCAGCAGTTCCTTGACCGACAGCCGCCAACTCCCATAGTAGCTCCAATCGGGATCGAGCATTTGCTCCGCGTAATACACCGCGCCGCTCACCTGAGCGTGCAGGTAATAATCGGACCACATGCCGTACACCTCGCTGAGCGTCTGTGCGGCGATTTGCGCGCCTAACGTACTGACACACTCATCCAGTGTCGCTTCAAACCCCTGACTCCAGCTTCCATCTGCCAACTTCATGCGGCATTCTGCGGTTTCGGTTTGGGCGTGAACCGGAGCCACGGCCAGTAAAACGACGAGCACCACCAGGCCAGTTTTGAAGTGAAAATGACGGATCATCGTACCCATCCTTAATTTCCCCTTCGATAATTATAAGGATGCCCCCACCACCGTGACCACCCCGTGACCACGTTTTCTGCACGCGCCCCGCACCCGGAGGGGCGATTCACGAATCGCCCAATTTACGTCAAAGCCGTTTTTCGGCGGTAAATATCCGAAATAGGCGGTTGGTAGGGGCGCGGCTTGCTGCGCCCGTTTTTATACCCTATGCATTACTGCAAGTCCCTCTCCGCGCGAGCGGGGAGGGATTTAGGGAGGGGTTCAACCGCGTTTCTCACCCCTTAACCGCCACCACCGCGAACAGATGCCCCTGCCCCTCGATCTCCACTGGCCCCGCCAGCGACGGATAAAATTCTACCCGCCCAAACCGCCGCAGCAGACTCCGGTATTCCTCATCCGTATACGCCTGAAGCATCGTCAGGTAGGGTGTCATTGCGCCCGACACCGCCTCAAACACGTAAAAATGGGTCAGCGCGTGCCCCGCCTCAAACAGCGATTCGCTCAGGCACAGGTACGGCCCATCCGCAAACAACCCACACGGCGCGGTATACCACGTCGCGGGTTCATCCCCCACCTGGAGTACAAAATCGTGCGTATGCACTTCCAGCAGCAGCCGCCCGCCCGGTTTGAGCGCTTCATACGCCCGCTCCACAATCGATGCCGCCTCGTCCGGCGCAAACGCATTCAGTTCGCCGTAGACCAGCATCACCAGATCGTAGCCGCTGCCGAAATCCTGTGTCAGCACATCCCCCAGAATGTACGTCCCGCCGCCGTGCTGCCGCGCGTAGTCAATCGACGCGGGCGAAAAATCGATCCCCGTGATCGTATGCCCCAACCGCGTCAGGCGATCCGCGTAAAACCCCGGACCGCACCCCAAATCCAGCACGGTAGCGGGCGTTTCCCCCAACACCGCGCGGTGAATCCATGCCACATGTTGATCGATAATCGTCGTGCGGCGGCTGGCCGCGTCGTGATCCTGCGCCAGATGTTCGCGCAGCATTCGGCGGCTGAAATCAGGATCGTTCCAGGGGATTTTCTGCCAGCCCGCCGGAACCCGGTTGCGATTGATCAGTGCTTCGAACATAGTGCCTTGTCCCTTTCGGATAAATAAAAAACCGCAGGTTAAACAAACGCCTGCGGTTCATGCCCAAGAGAATATGAAATGATAGTGATCATGCAGGCGCAATACCGGCAGCGATCCACACACAGCGCGTGCTGGATAACCAAATTCTGCCGGGGTCTGTCTTCGCGCGCAGCGAAGCGCCTGCTACTTAATCATACCCGCCAGTATACCAGCCCTCCCGCCCGCCGAACAAGAGCCAAATCTCAGTAATCTGCCCACTATTAGCCATCCAAGTTAACCATCGAAGTTAACCATCCGATGGTGATGACAAATCAGAACATCCGTGCTACACTGAAATCACGCCGCTTCCAGGCTGGCACCTTAACAACGCGCCGCTTGCTGCGCCCGCTTTGCCCCTCCTTTCTCCACGCGCGGCTAATCATTACCCACATCATTTTCCCGTTGCTTTTTCGGCAGAAATGGGGCGGCGTAGGGGCGTATTGCGATACGCCCCGCGCTCAATGCCCGCCCTGCGTAGGGGCGCAGCAAGCAGCGCCCAACTTCCCCCTCTTCCAACTTGGTTGGAGAGGGGGACCGAGGGGGTGAGGTTCATTTTCTTCCCGCCCTGCTTGCGGGATTCAGATACTTTCTGCCAGGAAATACCACTTCCTGCCAGGATCTCGACCTCCCGACGCGAATTTCTCCCTCAAGCCGTCGCCAAGGGGGGGTGGGGGTAACACCTCCGACTTGACATCCCTCCAATCATATGCTAGATTCTGATTAGATAATTTTCTAATCAAATCGGAGAATTTCCCATGCTAGAATCTCCATTCACCGACACGCTGAACGCCATCAAAGACGCCGATCTTCCCGCCGCCAACAAAATCGCCCGCGCCTTCGATCTGATCACCACGCAGACGCTGACCCATTTCGATCACGACATCGATCTGTCCCGCGCCCTGCACGATCAGGACAAACTCATCCAGGACCAGATCAAGCGTGACACCCTGGCCCACGCCCGCGAAATTTTTAATTTCTGCTACCGCTTCATGCTCGGTGGAGATGCCTGGGATGTCTAACCGTGACCTCGACGCCCGCGCCGCGCTGTTCAAAGCACTCGGCCACCCGATCCGCCTCCTGATCCTGAGCCTGATCCGCTTGCAGCCGCGACATGGGGAAGAACTTGCCGCGATCCTCTCGCTCGATCCGGCGACCATCTCCCACCACCTGACCAAACTGGTCGAAGCGGGTTTGTTGCAGTCCGCCAAAGACCAGTACTACCAGACCTATTCCCTATCCGGCGCGCTCCTGAACCGGACTCTCGCGGAAATCGCCCTGCTTCCCCAACCTGCGCTGGTTCCCACTGTTGCGTTAGACGCCTACCGCGCCCAGGTATTGGATGCCTTTTTTACGCAGGGCCGCCTGACACACCTGCCCGCCCAGGTCAAAAAGCAGCGGATTGTGCTCGAAAAAATTGCGGAAGATTTTGATCCCCACCGCGACTACACCGAGCGCGAAGTCAACCAGATTCTCGTAGACTACCATGACGATGTCGCCGCCCTGCGCCGCGCCCTCATCGATCATGGCCTGTTCACCCGCACTCAGGGCATCTACCACCGCCAATAAAAAAGGGGCGTTTGCGCGCCCCTTTTTTCATTGATTCATCCAACAGTTTCGTTTAACCCGCCGCTGCTTGTGTCGCTTCGGCTGTAGCAGGTTCCGTGGCTTCGATGGTCGTTTCCGCTGTCGGTTCACTCGCCTCAATGGTCGTTTCCGCCGTTGCTTCGAACATTTCCCATTCCGGCGGCACATCCCCCGTGCTGATCGGCATAACCACCCGCAGCCCTACCGTCTGGTAGCCCGTATTCGGCTCCCGTCCGATCCGCCGCGTCACCAGCGAGAACATCGCCGGATCATTGTACGATCCGCCGCGTGCGACTCGCTGTGTGCCTTCCGCTGGCCCGGTTGGGTCCAGGCTGCCGGGTTCGAGCGAACCATAATAGCTCTCCGCGTCCCAGTCGGCAGTCCATTCCGCCACACTTCCGGCCATATCCACCGCGCCAACCCACGACGCACCTTGCCAGCGGTCCTCAGCGCTCACGGGCAGCAGTCCGCCGCACCCGACGTAATTCGCCAGATCACAGCTTGGCGGAGTCTGGCCCCACGGATATGCCCAGCCTTCCGGCCCGCGCGCGGCATATTCCCACTGCGCCTCGCTGGGCAGTTGCGCGCCCAACCAGACCGCGTATTCCTGCGCTTGCTCCCAGGTAATTGATACGATTGGCGCATTGACCAATGCCGGATCATTGTAGTAGGTCGTGTCCTGCGGCAGCGAGCAGCCTCCCGCCGCCACACAGGCCGCATACTGCCCTCGTGTGATCTCCGTTTCGCTGATCCAGTACGAGTTCAGGCAGATTTCATTCCCGCCCTGACCATCCTCGTCCCCCATCATGAAACAGCCGCCTGGCACATACATCATCGGCACGTCGTTCATGATCTGCACCATGGGTGCCCAGGAACTGTTGCTGCTTCCCGCCGCCAGGGGTTCTGTGGGCATCTCCGGCTGCTGGATTTCGGTTTCGTCCAGCGGTTCCTGGAGGCCCTGCACCGGTCCCAGGTCGCCCCGTATCTCACTCGCCGGGAAGACGAAAATTCGATATTGTGCCACTTCGCCTTGCAGCGGCTGTGTATCCACCACATACAGCCGTCCATCCGGCCCAATCGCCACCCCGGCGGGCGAACGCAGCCCGGTTTCGTTCATTTGGAGATTAACCGGCTGGCTGAATGCCACCACCGCGCGCCCTGTGAAGTCATACGCCACGATCCGGTGATGATCGTCCATATCGGTCACATAAATCAGCGCGCCGTCTTCGCTCACCGCAATATACGGGCGGTTATACGACTCCCGGTTGCGCTGCCACATGTTGACATTGAACATCGTCACCGACATGCCGCTGGCATCAAAAACTTGAAGCCGCGAGTTCCACGCTTCCGCCACGATCAGGTTGCCCGATACCGGATCAATCGCCAGCCCGACGGGTTCATCCACTTGGCCGCGCGCCGAGCCGCCGCTGCCAATATCGCGCACCCACGTGCCATCCGGTTCATACACGCGAATCCGCTTACCGCCTGTATCCGCGACATAAACTTTCCCATCCAGGCCCACTTCAATATCACGCGGACCCCAGAAGGCGTCAGTTGACGGATCAGCTTCCGGTACGCCTTCATGTCCCCACTTACGGACAAATTCGCCGCTAGTGGTGAACACCTGCACCCGGTTGTTCCACGTATCCGCCACGTACACATACCCATCCTGCACAGCGACGCCCCACGGTTGTTTCAGCGCGCCATCTTCATTCGTCCCGCCCGGATAACTGCCAATCTTCCGCAGAATTTCACCGTTCGGGCTGAACACCACAATCTGGTTATTTTCGGTGTCGGCCACGTAGATCAACCCATCGTCATCCACATCGATCCCGTGTGGGCTGTTCAGTCCAGCCGTTTCACCGATAACTTGTTCAGCGCTGACATCCCGGTACACCTGATCTTCCGCATATACCGGTTCCCGAATATCCACTTGCGCGCTGCCCACGCCTGCATCCCAGACCTGCGCGGCGATTTCTTTGTTGACAAACACATACATCCGGTCCGATACCGGCCAATTGTTCACCGAGAACCGCTTATCATCCTTGCAGTTTTGTTTGAGCGTCATCGCGCACTGGTTCAGCAGGCTTTCCCGCTCATCATCATTCCGCGCTTGTTTGGCTTGTTCCTTACACGTATACTGCTGCTGTTTGATGCACTGCGCCTGCGCATACGTGCCGTACTCGCGGTTAAACCAGATGTCGAACACGCCGTCTCGATAGTACGGCGCAGCAATGTTGTACTCATCCGTGCTGAAAAAGTCCGTGACCTGCTGCGACGACAGCCCGAAGTAATCCTGCATCT
>DATAMF010000435.1:0-2253 GCA_036260665.1 Aggregatilineaceae bacterium
GGAAGCGATCCGTCTCAAAATTTTCCGGTGGGCGAGGAGCTAACCCGCACCAGTAGCGCGTCATATGCAGCCACGATGGGGTGGTCGGCGCGCTGCCGAGCGCTTCATCGAGCATCGTCCATGTCGTTGGATCATACTCACCAGAGCGAGAGACCAGCACACGCAGCAGAAACATATTGCGCAGCACACCCGCATAAAGCCATGCTGAAGCACTGATTCGCCCTTGTAGTTCGCCCGTTTCCATGACTGGTTGAAGACTGGCTGGGGAACTGCTTTCCCAGAAAGGGATGGCTGGCATGGCTGGAGTTGGACCAGACAGCCAGCCGGAGACCAGTTGCAGCAAGCGGTGCGTTTCGGTTACAAAAGCCTCGTGACGGTCCTGGCGGCGGGTGAGAGAGTCGCCAGGGGCCTCGCGCAGATAATAATATGTCACATGGACGGCTGGTTCACGAATATTCATCAGATTACATCTCCGCCGTATCAGACGGTCAGGTGGAAGAAGGTTGACACCCTAATCGCTTACCCATACAATTTCCCCGGTAAAATAAAGCAAACCAGGATTATTTATGAAACTCTCTTATAAACTGGGTCTGATCTGCCTGGGAGCATTTCTGCTGCGGGCCGCCCTATTGATTTTTGTAAAACATCCGGGTATTGCCGATCCAAATCATTATTACAACCTGGGTCGCCAAATTATCGCCGGTAACGGTCTAGAGACAGACTATCTCTGGCACTACTACAATCCACCGGATCACATCACCCATCCTGATGACTTTTGGATGCCCTTTGCAGGCGTGATCGCGGCGGGAGGAATGGCACTGTTTGGGACAAGTGTTCAGGCTGCCATCCTGCCCTTTATACTCCTTGGATCGCTGCTGCCGTTGGTCTCGTATGCCTCAGCGCGGCAGATCGGCCTCTCAGAAACAGCAGGCTTGATCAGCGCCGCTTTTACCGCTGTTTTACCCGAACTGGTGCTCAACTCCCTGCGCACCAATACACCGATCCCCAGTGCGCTTTTTTTGAGTACAGCGCTTTTGCTGCTGGTTCACGGTTTAAAGCACTGTCATGCCTGGGCCCTGATTGGCTGCGGGTTGCTGGTAGGGCTGGCCTATCTGACTCGCAGCGAAGTGATGCTTTTTTTCCCTATCCTGGCCCTGATCCTACTCTTTTTGAGCACGTCCCATATAAATATAACACGTGCGGCCCTCTATGGGTTGCTCATATCAGGTGCAACGCTGATCGTGATTACGCCCATGTTGCTGCGGAATGTTCACGAAACCGGATCGCTGACCACGCCCCATCTCAGCCGCATCTTCTTTATGACCGATGTTCGGGATTTTTACTCATACGGGCGCGATCTGAACTGGCAAACCTTACGTGAAAATCAGACTATCCCACAAATGGCAGCCAAGCGCTTGTTTGAAATGGCAGCCAGCGTCAAAATGATGCTGGTGGCGCTTGATGTCGTTCTACCTGTTGCTGTTGTTGGTGGCCTGATAATGCTGTTTGTCAGACGGGAGAAAGTGCGGCTGCTGCTTCTTGCTCCAACACTGATCCTGCTGGTGGCGTTTTTCCTGTTCTACACCATTCTGGCTCCCTATAATAACCAGGGCGGCGCGTTCAAAAAATCGTACCTGTCTCTGCTCTCACTCCTGATCCCATTGGGCGCTTATGCGATTGAGCAAGCCATTGCCGATTCGCGTGTCCGCTTCGGTGCGGTAGCACTGGCTCTTGCGCTCATGACTGCTAATGCAGTGGAGATGATGCGCAGTGATATCACCTTCACCAATAACTACGTATCTGAGATGAAAAAAGTGGTGAAGGTTGTCAACAGCCTGCCCGACACCAATAGCGACGGAGAAATTGTACTGATGGCCCAGGATCAGTTTATGCTGCGCTTTTTGGGCATTCGCTCGGTCATGATCCCAATGGAAGATCGAGATAGTGTGCTAGAAGTGGCAAACCGCTACCATGTTGATTACCTGATGATGCCTCCGGCGCGTCCATCGCTGGATCCCCTTTACGACAAAGATGAAACCGATCCCCGCTTCGTTTATGTGTGTGATGTGCCGGGGACAGTAGTCGAAATCTACCGTTTTGACGAGGGCAAATGAACCTGATCAGCAGGATCAAAGCGCTGCGCCTATCACCCATTGTGCTAATTGTGATGTGCGCGATGCTGCTGCGTCTGATGTTTGTTCTGGTTCTCGATCCCCATCCAACATTCGGTGGCGGTGATACAAACTGGTATAT
>DATAMF010000438.1:0-7427 GCA_036260665.1 Aggregatilineaceae bacterium
CTGGGACCACCGCCCGCGCGCGATGTGTTCGGTCAGCACTTCTAGCGCATGCAGTTTCGCTTCGGCCTCTTCGATTAACTGCCCGTGCCCGAACAGCACCACCGAGCGGTAATTGATCGAGTGGTGGAATACGGATCGCGCGAACACGATGCCATCCACCAGCGTCACCGCGATTGAGATCGGGTGCCCCGCGTCGATCTGTTTCAGCATGCGGCTGGCTTTCGCCCCGTGCAGATAGATCGTATCCCCGCTGCGTCCATACAGCGTCGGGATCACCACCGGCTGATCACCATCCGTAAACGCCACGTGGCAGATCAGCCCTTCATCCAGAATCGCGTAAATCGT
This sequence comes from Aggregatilineaceae bacterium, assembly GCA_036260665.1. Taxonomy (GTDB): domain Bacteria; phylum Chloroflexota; class Anaerolineae; order Aggregatilineales; family Aggregatilineaceae; genus DATAMF01. Next base: position 346 of record DATAMF010000438.1, read on the forward strand.
TTCCGTGTCATAATGCGCCCGCTTGGGCAAACGATGAATCGTGTTATGGGACGTTTGTGGAAACACTATTCTGCTCCATCAGAGACAACCACCGGAATCGCAGGCGGCATGCGGTTCGATCCTTCCATCAGGATCATATCGGCCATATTGAGCGCGTAGGCGTAAGCGGTTTGTACGCCGCCCTCGCCGGGAACCGGTTCAATTTGCCCGTTATTATTGCTGTCCTGCCCATCCATGAACAGGGTAGTGAGGTCCACGATCTGCTGGGCCAGTTCGCCTACCTGATCGGCGTCGTTGCTTTCCAGAAGCTGCCAGCTCAGATCGCGGATTTGGACCGCCCATCCGCCCAGATTTTGCGCCGCCACTTCAAACAATGCGGCATTGGTGGCGATCTCCTGCGAGACGCCCTCGGTTCCGGTGGCATAGCGCGCGTGTTCAATCGCCGTCTGGATATACCCGGTGCTGTCCGCGCTCAGCAGCAGGCCGACTCCATCGCTGGGATCGGTGATCGTGCCATCGCCGTCCAGGTCGCCGTAATGCTCCCCGGCTTTGCCTTCGATCACGTTGACCATCGCCTCAGCCTGCTGTTTGATCCCGTCCAGATCGCTGGCCTGCTGCGCTTCCAGTAAGGCCTGCGCGCTCGCCTGGATCAGTTCGGAGTCGCGTTTGACGCCGATCATCAGCCCGACATGATCTGGGTTATTGCCGAAGCTCACCAGCACATGCCGGATATGCGTCAGCGGGCCAGGATGCACTGCGCCCGAATAGGCAACCTCGCTGGTCGGCAGCGGGCTTTGATCGGGGAACGGTTCCAGCGTAATTTCAAGGCTCCCGAACAGTTCGAGCAGATTCTCGCCAGTCACGCTGGTATAGCTGATCTCGGCATTGCCGCTGTCATCCACCTCAAACGTCCCCAGACTGCGCCGCGTTTCGCTGCCCAGCAGCCAGGCTTCATACTGCGTACCATCCGTCGGCACGGCCAGCCCTTCGACGCGCAGTGTCACCCGGTCCAGGTCGGCTTCGGCATCGCTGAACGCCAGCGCGCCATACGGCGTCATATCGCCCGCTGCAATCGGCACATCCGTGCCACCATGCCCATGATCGCCGCTGGTGGTCGAGTCGTCCTTATCATCCGACAACACCCCACTCAGCAGCAGACCCGCGCCGCCCAGAATCAGCAGCAGCACGACCAGTCCCGCCGCGATCAACGGCCACTGTTTCCGCTCCCTCGGTTTGGGCAGCTTTTTTGTCTCATACGGTGACGGGCGCGATCCGGGGGTGATCGCCGCCATTTCCAACGGCGTCATCGGCAGGCCATACGCCGCCCGCAGATCGAGCGCCAGTTCCCCGGCCCGCTGGTAACGCGCGGTGCGATCCTTCGCCAGGGCGCGCATCACCACCGTTTCGACTGAGCGCGGCACTTCGGGCAGCGGCGGCGGTGCCTCAGTGATATGTTTGATCAGCGTCGAGGCTACCGTATCGGCCTCCGAATCGAAGGGCAGGCGCGCCGCCAGCATTTCATACAGCATAATGCCCATCGAATAAATATCCGAACGCGCATCGACCTGTTCGCCGCTGACCTGCTCAGGACTCATATAGGCGGGTGTGCCAACGATCACGCCGCTGGCCGTACGCAGCGTGGCGTTGGCGATGCGTGCCACGCCGAAATCCGTCAGCACCGGCTGAATATCCTCCGGCAGCGGGCCGTTGAGATCAAAATAACCGCTTTCGCGCTGCAACAGCACATTTGACGGTTTGACATCGCGGTGAACAATGCTGCGCGCATGGGCGTAATCCAGGGCGGAAGCCAGCGGCGTCAGCAGCCGCGCGATCATTTCCGGCGGCAGACGGCGGTTGGCGCGCTGTTGGGAGCGAAGATAGTCGGACAGTGAAGGACCATCAATGTATTCCATCACGATATACGGCTGGTCGTCGGCCACATCGAAGTCGAATACCTGCACAATGTTGGGGTGGCGCATCGCAGCAACTGCTTGGGCTTCACTCCGAAACCGCGACAGCACCGTTTCATCGCCCGACAGATGGCCGTGTAACACCTTGACCGCCACCGTCCGATTTAAGGTGACATGGCGGCCCAGATAGACTTCAGCCATTCCGCCGCGCCCCAGGAGACGTTGAATTTCTACTTTCGATAACGTGCGCCCGATCCAGCTTGACACAATCAGCCTCCTAATACGGGCAACCCTGATCTATAATAGAGGGAACGATGACACTAATTCTACTGTTCTGGCGTTCATCTGCAAGCGGAATAGGAATCAACCATGAGTGCTGACAAACGCACCTTATTGGACCCCAACGATATTGACCGTTCAATCTGGCAGCTTAACGAAGACTATCACCTCGACGCCGTGACCCTCGATTATATTCGGCGGGTGCTGCTGCTCTATCCCCAGGCCATCAACGTCTATGTGGATGAGGCCAACGCGCTGCTCCACCAGGATTTAGCCTTGGTGGACAAGTTCACCTTCGATCTCGACAAAGACGAATTGATCCTCTATTCCCATGCGCCCGATATTTTTGTGGACGCCGCGATTGAAATGCTCATGTATCTAATGGGATTTTCGACTATGATGGGCAGTGATGACGAATGGGTGACTGAATTTGCCATCGGCGCGTGGCGTCCCATGCGCAACCGCATCAAAGAAGAGTTGGGTATCCCCATGGATCGCCGCCCCCGGATGGTGATCGGTATGCCCCCCGAACCCGGTCAGGCGACCAAAGGCGAAGACCCCTATCCCTTCCGCACGCTGGTAGCGCATTATGACATCGCCTCGTTTTACCAGATGATCATGCTCGCCGGGCACGATGAGATCGCCGTCTCGTTCCCCTCCGACGCCCATGCCAAAGTGGTCGGCGTGTACCGCTACGCCCGCAGCGCCTATCAGGAAATCTCGAAGGGCCTCACCATGACCGAACACGCGCTGTTTAACGGGCGGCTGCTCGAAGCCATCCAGCAGATGGAAGCGCGCTTTGATCCGGCCCATCTGCCGCCGCCCGGCTGGCTGCATAAAATGGAGACGGATTCGCTCGAACGCACCGCCCGCCGCCCACCCGCACCAAAACAGCCTAATCCCGCGCCGCAGATCGATGACAAGCGGCCGGATGACAGCCCCTTTGCATCCTTCATTGATGGCTTGTTCAGCGACGAAGACGAAGAGGATAAAAATTGGCTGTAAATACCCTGCGTTTTTTTCGGGGAATCTCTTTTTTAATTGTACTCGTCGCATGGATCTTCGTCCCCAGTGCGCAGGCTCATACAACAGCACTGGGGGTGTTTTATGCCGCTTCCATCAATCCAACAACACACGTTACCAGCATTTGGGAGATCAATACGACAACCACACGGCGTATCCTCACGGTGAGCTATCTCAACCCGGCCACACCGGCTGATCTCTTCCCGGAACATGAACATGAGGCGCTTCTATCTGCCATCGAGCAGGGGAGTTTCCTGGCAACCACGGCTGGCACACCCGGCGTTACTCAGGCGATTCAAGGGGTATGGCAGCTCGATTCAGATCAACTGCTGGTTCAAACGAACACTGAAACGTGTGATCGGGTTGCCGGAGGGTGTTACGGCTATTTCGAATTTTTGCTGGCGGATATTGCAACCGGAAGCCTCACCAGCCTCCACCAGATCGAATATCACAACGATGGTGCAGAAAAGAGTTGGGCGGGATGTCCGTCAACTGTACACATTGATACCGTGTTGCCCAATCCCGAATTCAGTAAGTTTGCTTTCACGCTCAAGCCTACCGGTGACTGCTATCCCAATCCTGATCAGTCACAAGCCTATGTTGTGGATTTTGCGACACTGCCGGTTCAGATCACCGAAATTCCGCTAGCCAATGGGCTGTCATGGTCGCCAAGTGGGACAAATCTGGCCTACTATGTGAAGGATGCATGCCAGTCATCCACTTGTGTCACATCGTTATATGTTCAGTCATCTGCACCACAACTCATCGAGCAGGCTCCGTTATTCAATGCGACGCCGCTCTTTACAGCCTGGGTAGATGATCAGACCGTGATGTATCAATGGCATTTCTCGGAAAGCAGCGAGGAACCCTATTTCCTGATATGGCATGATCTCAACAACCATACCAAAGTTGAGGTCCCATTACCCTACTACTTCCTCTCCAATGGGATGTTCTACTTAAAAACTCACCTGCTGGGGTTAAGTTATCCGGGTGGTAAACTGCTTGGCTTGCCCACCCAACCTGAATTTACCGTATTGGCTGAGTTTCCGGCATCCTATCCCATTTTTTATAACAGTCGTTTCAACAGCTACCTTTTCACCCATTTACAAGGGTCCGAGGTGACAGTCATTGACGCTGAGTTCGATCAATTCACACTCAACCTGGCTGACTTTATTCCCTCCGAAACTGTTATTTATGTCGCGCCAGGGCGATAGCGTGCAACATTCGGCGGCAAACTGCGTAATCGTTCACAGCATATTGAACGATAGGTAGGGGAACATGAATCGCTTAAATCCGATTTTTACGAATGTGATCGCCTCGTTTTTCATTTGGGTGACGATGGGGCTGGTCGCGCTCATCGCCTCCGACAACGACGCCATTATGAAGATCGGCATGCTGGCCTCGCTCGGCACATGCCTGATCTTGTGGATGGTCTGGGGCCTCAATCAGATTGAAGACGATAAAACCCATGCCGCCGACGAAAAAGCCAAACGCGCCCAGGCCAACGAGAATCCCAATTCCCGGCTGGCGCTGCTCCTCGAATTGATGGACGACGGCGAGCGCCAGCAGTTGAAACAGCGCCTGATCGAAGAGATGCAGAGCAACGACGGCGAATCCGTCGCCCTGGCCGATCTGCTCGCCGCGCAGAACTCCCGCAGCCACCACTAATCTGCTACAATGGTGGGGAGTATACTGATCCATGCCGCTGCCCTGCATAAACGCCTGGTGCTCAACGTCGAGCCGGTCCACCTGCAAATCGCCGCCTTACTGGGTGAACCGATACTCAAATTCTACGTTTTGTCGGACTAGCCCCTCAGAATGTCGGGGGCTAAAATCTGATTCGATAAAAAAGGACCGGCTCCGCGGCAGTCACTATTCCTGATACCAGACGGTTTTTGCTGGGGCTGCAAGTGGTCGCCAGGTTGACGAGGAAACAATTCGCGTGGACGGTTGGAGACACCAGCCTGACACCACCCATTCTAATCACGGTGATATTATGACAACACCCACGGAACAGCTTGCGTTGGCACGATTATCACTTGAGGGCCTTTCTGTCGGAGATGCACTGGGTGGTTTCTTTGAGTTGAGTAGCTCCTCGCAGCCCTCTCACTTTATCACCAATCGCGTACCACCTTCTGGTGAATGGCGTTTTACCGATGACACTAATATGGCATTATCCATTTACGCTGTTCTCCGCACACATGGATATGTCGATCAGGATGCGCTCGCCGATAGCTTCATTACACACTACAACCGCAGCCGTGGTTATGGGCGAGGAATGCGCGCACTTGTAGCGCGTATCCAGAACGGGTTGCATTGGCGTGAAGCGAGCCGGAGCTTCTATGGCGGACAAGGGTCTTATGGTAACGGCGGCGCGATGCGCGCTTCTCTGATCGGTGCATATTTCGCAGATGACTTGTCTGCGGTTGTTTCCAACGCCCAAGCATCAGCAGAAGTCACTCATGCGCATCCTGAAGGCATCAACGGTGCCATCGCGGTTGCATTGGCTGCCAGTATCGCCTACCAGACTCGGAACGACCCCGGTATTCCTCCAAAGCAGTTCATCGAGCGCGTGATCCAACACCTGCCAGATGGTGAGGTGCGTCAGGGGTGTATAGACGCCGCAAACCTACCCGATAGTACGACCATTTCCCAGGCGGCAGAACACCTCGGGAATGGTATGGATATGAGCGCACAACGAACCGTACCTTTTGCAATCTGGTGTGCAACCATGTACCGGCATGATTTTGAAGAGGCCATCTGGCAGTCTGTTTCAGCCGGCGGTGATACCGACACAACTTGTGCCATAATTGGTGGTATTGTCTCGCTAGTAGCAGGTTATGACGGAATCCCCCAGGACTGGCTTGACAAACGCGAACCGCTGCCGTCCTGGCCCTTTTCCTAGACGCCCCATAGGAAACCAGGGTTGATTGCCACGGCTTCGAGCATGCGCTCTCAGATGTCATGCTAGGGCACCATTGATCAAACACACGCGTCAATCTGCTGGCGACATAGTATGAGATGGGACCCAGTTCTGAAATTCTATGTTTTGTCCGATTGACTCTCGGAATGTCGGGCCCATGCTATTCGCTTATTGATTGATCGCCATGCCAGCCGTGAATATCGCGTCGTAGGATTAACAGCAAGTGTGAGTGTGGTTCACCGGGCTGAGGATTTGCTTGAATTTTACCCGCTACGTGCTTACGATTCGATCCAGTTAGCCTCAGCCCTCGCCAGTAATGACCGCTTAGTAGCCGCTGGACTGTCTCCCCTGAGCTTTGTTTCCGCCGATTCTCGGCTCCTATCGACGGCAGCGGCTGAAGGCCTAACAATCGACGATCCAAACCTCCCCCCCTAACCCAACGGGTCTTTACTTCACGAGATACCCGCGCTGGCTGCCTGAGCCAACTATCGAACCATCAAATGCTAACGCAGCGGAGGGCTGGTACACTCTGATCTAATCTGAATCCCTCACCATTTAATCTGAATCGTGCCCCATTAAGCTTAAATCTATCCCACATTTATCCCAAATAAGCCTTAATTTATCCCCATTAAGGCTTAATAAGTAGCCTGTTTTCGCCATTTTCTAACCTGGGACCTGTTCGAAAACGGTTGTTTCGCTGATTCGCGCCTCTATTTCAAACTCGTCTATTAGCTACCCCTCTACAAAAAAACACCCCGATCCGCCGGGGTGTTTCACCATTCACCGGGCTTAATCCTCTTCTTCGCCCGCCCCCATGATCCGCTGCCGCAGCCGCAGCGCGATATGCGTTTGCAGCCACACCAGAAGCTGTTCGCTCACGTCGCGCGGAATCGAGATCGCCAGCAGTTGCACCTGTTCCGTCAGCGTCAGCACGCCGCACAAGCGAT
>DATAMF010000457.1:0-16440 GCA_036260665.1 Aggregatilineaceae bacterium
TCGTTGGGGCCGAGCAGCACGGCGGTGATCTCTACCAGGGAATGGAAAAAGATGGCGAGGAACAGCCAGTAGATCTGGCCGCGCAAAAAAACCTGAAGAACAAGCCAACTGAGCGCCATATGCATCGCAATGGGCAGCAGCCCATGGGCTGCTTCGGCTACGGCTCCACTTAATAGCGCGCCCAGATCATCGGGACGCTCGGCACCATAACCCAGAAGGGAAATCCCAAGTCCCAAAGCCAACAGTCCGGTGTAAATGGTTTCCGAAAAGCCATGTCCTAACCCGATCATCAACGCCTGGGGTTTGGTTTCGGCGGAACGGGCAAGGTATTGATAGCCGAAAAAACGGGCTAATTCCTCAGTGAAACCCGCCAGCAGTCCAACCGTGAGAGCACCTACCGGTAAGATGGCCAAGAGGGGGCTACGCAGGGCACGCAGCAACAATACCTGGACTAGCAAGGCCACTATATAGGTAATGATGCCGACGGTGAGCAAGGCATAAGGCAGAGCATTGTGGCGATGCAGCCGAATGGCAAGCAGCGTCGCTGACATTAACAAGCAAGAGCCTAGCAACAACATGAGAAGGGCATAAAAAAACATTGAGAAACATCACCCGGTTAAGCTTATACCGACCAACGAAACTATAACGATTTTCAATCTGCAATGACAGGGGCGCAGTTTTTTGTTATGCTTGGCAGATGCAGTGCGATTGATCTTGGTCACACAAAGGCTGTTTGGATGCATATTGTCATATTGAGTGATACCCTACCGCCAGATAGTCCGGGAGGGGCAGGTAAGATTGCGTGGCTGCTGGGGCAAGGATTGATCAGCGCGGGGCAACGAGTCACCTTTATTACCAGCTCAACCGGACCGAGCCGGATGGAAGTGCGGCAAGGGATTCCGGTGCATGTGCTGTATTCGAAGTATCCAGAGCGATTTGTGGCATGGCTGAGCCTGTTCAATCCCTGGACCGTATGGCCGCTTAATCGACTGCTACGAGAATTAAAGCCGGATGTGGTTCATGCGCATAATATCCACCGGCATCTGAGCTATCACAGTATGGTTATTGGGCACGCGAGTAAGGCGGTGACTGTCTTCACATCACATGATGTGATGCCGTTTGCTTATGCCAAGCTGAATCGATTTATTGATCCAAACCGGCCTGATCAAATGGATGGGTGGGATTACCGCCTGCCGTTTGGATACAATTGGCGGCAGGCACGGTTGCGATGGAATCCGGCGCGGAACCTTTCAGTCCGGCATACGATGAAACATTATACGGATATACGAATTGCGGTCAGCTACGCCCATAAAGCAGCCTTAGAAGCAAACGGTCTACCGCCCTTTGAAGTGGTGTATAACGGGATCGATGCACGAGATTTTGAAGCCGCCGACGCAGGGATCATGGTGCTGCGCCAACGGTATAAAATGGAAGGACAGCGTGTCATTGTATTCGGCGGGCGAATTACTCCAGCTAAAGGCGAAGCCCAACTGATGGCCGCGCTGCGGCACGTGAAACAAAAGGTTTCCAACTTCCGGCTGTTGGTGTTGGCACAGCCATCGGCGCATACCGAACGAATACTGAGAGAGCATGCTGATCTGGCCGAGCATATTGTGCTCGGCGGGTGGCTGGATGGGGTTGAACTGGCAACTGCCTACCGGATGGCAGATATTGTGGCGTCGCCGTCGGTTTGTGCTGATTCATTCCCCACAGTGAATCTGGAAGGGATGGCGGCGGGAGCTGTCCCGGTGACAACGTGTTTTGGCGGCAGTCGGGAAGCGGTTATTGATGGGGAAACGGGGTTTGTGGTAAACCCGTACGATATTGAAACGCTGGCGGATCGGATAGTCCGATTGTTGACAGATGAACCGCTGCGCCAACAAATGGCTGACGCGGGACGGGCACGATTTTTGCAGCAATTTACGCTCGAAAAGTTTAGTGAGCGAATGATTGATGTGTACGAGCGGGCACTGGCGCAGCGAAAACAGCGATAAGCAACTATGAAACTACTGGTGATCGTCTCTTCACTGGATTTAACTCAGCCCTTCAGCGCCACACCGGCCTGGTGGCAACTGCTGAAAGGACTGTATGAAAACGGCGTGGATGTGATCGCGGCACCTTACCAGGGACCGGCGATTGAAGCACCCTGGTGGCGCGCGGCACCGAATCCGGCACGGCGTGAAGGCGATATATTCAAAGCCATGCGCGAGAGTTGGCGGCGAATCGGGGGCGCACAGCAAACGCAGGTATCCGGCGGAGAGCAGACGCAGCAGGAAAGCGTATCGGATCGAGCCATCCGGCAAGTGGCACAACGCATGATTGCTCCCCGGTGGAAAAAGCTGGTGGATCGATTGATGGCACAACAGCCTGATATTGATGCTGTGCTGGTTATTACGGTACCACTCAACCATATCCGAGGATTAGCGGCGCATATTATCGAAAAGTATGGCAAACCGGTTTTCTTTTATGATGGGGATGTGCCCGCTAGTCTGCCAAACTTTCGCGGGTTTGCGTCAGGATTTCGCATCTATCAGGGCGCAGACCCATCGGAATACACGGCGTTTTTCTCGAACAGTCTGGGGGGAGCAGACGGTATTCGAGAACTGGGGGCGCACGAGGTCCATCCGTTGTATTATGGGGCGGATCCGGATTTGTTTTTACCTTTAGGGTTAGCCCAAGATATAGAGGTATTCTTTTATGGTCATGGGCGGGAATATCGCGGGGAATGGATTGATGCAATGCTGCGGGATACAAGCCGCGCGCTGCCGGATGCGCAATTCGCGGCGCGCGGTATGAAACTCGGTGACATAGGGCGGACGAAGCTGCTGCCGTATCTCTCGTTTAGCAAACTGCGAGAATATGCCTGCCGGAGCAAGATCAATCTGGTGATCACGCGGAAAGCCCATGCCTCCGTGTTCGCGTCATCCAGTTCACGGCCATTTGAGTTGGCAGCGCTGGGGGCGTGTATGGTATGCAGCCCGTATTCGGGAATCGAAACGTGGTTCGAGCCGGAAAAAGAACTGATAATGGTCGAAAATGGACAAGAAGCAACCGAACGGATCGGCTGGTTGTTGCAACATGACGAGGCTCGACGGACAATTGGAGCAGCGGCGCGTACACGATTGCTTAAAGAACATACTTTCCGACACCGCGCACAAACGCTGGTCGAAACGATAAAAGGATATTTATGAGTGAGCACGATGTGGCCCCGCCTGAAACAATGCTCTCGGCGGAGGCGCTGCGAATGGCGTGGGATACGCCCTGGAAACTGCGGCTTGAACTGCGGCGAATGGTGACATGGCCGATAGCGCGGGTGTTGTTCAAGCTGGCCGGAGTCGAATGGGGACGTGGGTGGCGGTTGTATGGAATGCCGATATTACAAAAACACCGCCGCAGCACAATGATCATTGGGAATTGGCTTGAACTGCGCTCGATTCCACACAGCAACGCACTGGGGCCGTTTCATCCTGTGATTCTTTCCACACGCCGACCGGATGCAGAACTTGTTATCGGGGATGGGTTTGGGATGACGGGGGGGACGATTTGCGTCGAAGAAGAGATACTTATCGGAAATGATGTGTGGGTGGGTGCAAATACAACGATCACCGACACGGATTTTCATCCGCTGGAGCTGGCAGCGCGATTGGAGCGACCATTGGACGGCAAAACGGCTCCGGTGGTGATTGAGGACGGCGTCTTTATTGGGATGCAGTGTTTGATTTTGAAGGGTGTTACAATTGGAGCGGAGAGTGTGATCGGCGCAGGCAGCGTGGTCACACAGGACATTCCAGCCGGCGTCATCGCGGGGGGGAACCCAGCCCGGGTCATCCGCGCGATCCATCACGAAAAGCGCAGGGCTTCGGTATGAGCATTCTTGCTTATCTTGTATTGATGGTTGTTTTGTTGGGAATTGGCACGATCACGGCATCGATATTGCCGACACGTGGGGCACGGATCGGGTTGGGGAGCGTGCTGTTTCTGGCTCTGGTAGTCGATATTACATGGTTTCTGGCTCCTTTAATCGACTGGTCTCCGGAACTAGGGGATGGAGCATGGGTTGGCACGTTTTCCCTGATTGCGGTGGTGGCCGTCGCCGTCGCCGGTTATTATGGACGCGAGACATGGTTGCCAGGGGCACCAAGCTGGACATGGCCGAGCGATCGAGATATCTTGCTATTGGCCGTGGTGATCGTCCTGTTTGGGCTGATCGTATTTGTGCTGCCCGTCCCATTCGATACGGACGCGCAGGGATTCGGATATTTGGCGCTGACACTGCGCGAAGGCCGAAATTATACTACGCTTGCGCCCTGGCATCCGGCTGTCGATTACCTGTATTCGCCGGGTTATACTGGATTAATCGCTCACCTCAGTGCGCGATTTGATCTGGGAATTCACGCCCTGCAACTCATTTTTAGTTCGATTACGACTGTCCTGTTCATCTGGTTGGCTTATGACTTGGGAAACGAGATCGAAGGGCCGCGTACAGGCAGAGCCTTCCTGATCACGTCAATCATCGGGACGGGATTGATCACTGCCTTTATGGACTCGCATTATACGGCGCTGCTTGCGCTGCTATTTTCTTTAGGATTTATCACATTTGTACTCCGGTATTTGAATACAGCCCGGTGGTCGGATGCGCTGTTTGCGGCGATCTGCTTAGGAGCAGTGCCGCTCAGCCAACCAGATACAACTATCGCGCTGATGATTGGGTATGCGCCCTGGCTGATCGTCATCTGGTTTGCTCGTCCGCATCCTCGATTGGGCGCATGGCTGGTGCTGGTGGCCGTGATTCCGCTGGTGGCGCTGGGGATTGTGTCACCGTGGTTAATCAGTATTAACGATTTGCTGGGGTCTGGAATCGAATCGCCATTTAAGGTAGCCTCCTCACACTGGCGGACCCTGGTATTGATGCACGGCGGACTTGTGGTGGCGTTCGCGGCAGTTGGCGCGCTCGTCGGACTGAAACGACGCAGCGCAGCTGCACTCTGGATGATTATCTGGGCACTCGCTATCTTGGAATTCTCGACACTGGGGCTGCTCGAAAAAAACATACCCGATGTGATTGGCCCGCTGCTGAAATATGATTACCCATACAGCCTCGCGTGGCATGGGCCGATTATCCCCTATCTGGTACTCGGCGGCATGGCACTGGTTTGGATCGCGGACTGGCTGGGCGGAGAAGCGGTGGATCGATGGGTGGGACGATTAGCCATCCCATTTTTCGCGCTGGCATTTGGTGTGATTGCAGGAGGAGCTGTCTTCTTTGATGATGTGATTGAAGCCAGCAAAAATACGACTCTGAGCATCTACGGGGCATTTTCATCCGAAGCGGATGTCGAGGCGATGATCTGGCTGAGAGATAACGCGCCAAAAGATGCTGTTATTCTTAACCATCCTGGACCGCATGAAGCCGATTGGGCACCTGTGATCAGTGAGCGGAATACGGTTTTCTTCCGGCCACAGCCGTTTTATCGCGGTGTGCAAATGAATGAGGACGGGGAGTTGGATGACCGGCTGCATAACGATTTGCGGCTGTTCTGGAAAGGTTCGGATGGAAACAGCTCGGAACTGGATTATGGGGAACTGCTTGTCCGCTATGGTATCGATTATGTGCTGGTGCCACAGATTTTTGGTAACCCCGATAGTTTTGATGATTTACAGCGGTGGGAACAACCTGTTGCAGAAGCAGAAGAATATTACCGGGCGGATTTAGGGGATGCGCCGTATCTCGAGTTAGTTTATGAACATGACGGCGCGCGCGTGTATCGCGTGGTAACGGAAATAAAAGCCCCGTCGGAATAAAAGACGGGGCAAAAGGAATGATGCGCGTCGCAAACAGCCCACAACGGACTGTTGACTTCTGGTATTTATTGTACCGTATATTCCCCCTCTTTTGTCAAATAGTAATCACCAAATGGGACTAATCAAGATGGATGTGGCATTAATTACGTCTCTGTACCGTTCGGAACGATACCTCGCGCGCTATACTGCCCATGTATTGGATGTGGGAACGCAGATTAAAAAGGCCGGGTTAGAACTTGAATTGATCATTGTTGCGAACGATGCCTCCGACGAGGAACGGGCGGTGATTGAGCGATTGGTCCGCACTCCGGATTTTACGGTGCGGGTTACATATGTTGAGCGCGAAACGCTGTATGCGTCGTGGAATCGGGGTGTGCGAGGGTCATCTGCACCCGTGATAGGATTCTGGAACGTGGATGATGTGCGTACGGCGGAAGGGATCATCGAGGGCCAGCGGATAATCCAGCAGGGATGCCTATATGTCTACTTCCCGGCTGACATTGTGAGAACGGAAAAGATCGGCAAACTGCTCCGATTTAAACGACGGATTCATTATGAAGCCCTGCCTTATGAGCGGACCCGATTCACACAGACGATGCAGGGCATGTCATTTTTTATGTTTGCGCGGGAATTGTACGAGCGAATTGGACCATTTGACGAGCACTTTCAAATTGCAGGTGATATGGAGTGGAGCGTGCGGGCGGCGCATGACACTGATTTTTGTGCGGCTACCCATGACGGAGGAACGTTTTTTCTGCATGGAGAGAACTTGAGCAGCATTAATAATCCCCGACTCCAAGTAGAAGATAATGTGGTCCATCTGCGGTGGAAAGCCTGGGAAAATGTGCGACCTGCCAAACCTGATCTGATGCGCGCTTGTTGGACAGAATGGGGCGGAGCCGCGCTTCCTGAAGAGATGGAGCAGAAACTGTGGGGGGAGGGAGCCTTTGAACGCTGGAAAAACTGGCAGCATGCCTACCGCCGACACCGTCTACGCGTACAAATTTCGGAAATTCTGCGGGCGGTACCCCGATGGATGATTGACCGGACAGGAACGCGTCCACTGTTCGCCCGGCTGGGGATCGTACATTCTAAAGGAGAGCATTAGATGTCTGATGCGCTTATATCGATCGTGCTTCCAACCTATAACGGCGCGAAATACCTGGAACAAGCCCTCCAAAGTGTCGTCGAACAGACTCATGAGAAATGGGAGCTGATCGTTGTCGATAGTTATTCGCAGGATGCGACTCCCGATATTGTGGCACGCTACGCGGGCCTGGACGCACGCATAAGGGCGATGCAACATCCAAAAGAGAGCGGAAGGCTGCCGGGGGCATTGAATGCCGGATTCGCGCAGGCGCAGGGTATTTACCATACATGGTTATCGGATGACAATTACTTCCGGCCTCACTCATTGAGCACGATGGCGGATTATCTCGATCAACATCGGGATATTGGGGTGGTTTACACGGATTTCACATGTGTTGATGCCGAGGGAAAGTTTTTACGAAAGACTCCGGCACGTTCTCCTTCGCTCCTGATGGAGAAAAACGTGATCACACCCTCGTTTTTGTATAGACGCGAGGTCCACGAAACATTAGGCGGTTACCGGGTCGAATATTTTCTGTCGGAGGATTATGATTTCTGGTTGAGGGCACGTTCGGTGGCACGCGTCCAGCCGCTGCATGAGGACTGCCATGTATATCGGGTTCATGATCAGTCACTCACAGCAGGCTATACCGCCGATATTGCCCACGCGTCGGAGCTTGCGCTGCTCGATTGTATCAAACATTCAACATGGATGAGCCGGAATGATAAAGCTAGAGCCTATGTGTTCATGTCGCGTCTGGCGCGCAAACAGGATGCACGGGATCGGCAGCGCCAGTATTGGATCAAAGCGGCCCAACTTTCGCCGTATCTGATCGTGCGGCGGGGTCTATTAGCTGGTATGAGCCGGATACTGGGCCAAGGCAGCAGCAGGCGGATCAGTCGGATTTATGTGGGGATCAAGCGGCGGCTTGGTCTGGATGAACAATGATGAGTATGATACACTAAAAGGCGAGTTGCCCCTGTAGCTCAGAGGATAGAGCGAGGGTTTCCTAAACCCTGCGTCGGCGGTTCAAATCCGTCCAGGGGCATAAGCATTGATAAAAAGAGGACCGGGACAAATCACCGGCCTTTTTTGTTGGATTTAGGTTTCAAACTTTAGCGGACGATTTTATTCGGTTTACCCACTCTTTTACACCCTTTTTACATCTCGAAACATTTTTTACTACTAATTTACAACCTCACAAGCCTGTTTACTTTAGTAATACCACGATGTTAAAATCTTAATGGTAAATTTCGCAAACCTTGAGCAAGTCTTAAATCACTTTTAACCCAGTTGTAGTACGATGGTACTGAACACGCGAAGCCTTGCAAGTAAAATGCCTTATTGGTTGAGATGAAGGATTAATTCTCATGCCCATTTTAAAAAAAGGCGAATTCAAGGCAAGGCAGGCCGTTGTACTACAAACACTTTACCAACTTTAAGGGGGATTCAAGCTCTAGGGCGCGCCTACAAATGTTATTATTGCAGCCTCTTCCCACTCTCCAAACAGGCACGAGGCCCCTCTAGAAATCGAATCAAATTCACAGCATCACATAATAGGGACTATCCGTTAACTTATACCTAAACTCCGATAAAGCGTGAGTCCAGGCCAAAAGTTCGGCTAGTATAATCGATTAGGGGAAAAAAGATGAAGCGGCTACTCATCCCGCAGTTAATTTGTGTTGCCAGGTCCCGGAATAAACGTTTGATCGGCATGGCACTCGTTGCGCTGCTGCTGATGGTGCCGTTTTTCGGAATCATGGCCCCGGCCATTAGCCCGCGAACCCGCCAGAAAAGTATCGAGCGGCTGGTGGTGCCCCAATCGAAGCGCACCACGGTCTATCTGCCCTATAAACGTCTGCTGGATGTGACCCTGGCGACCCTGGGGCTGCTGGTGCTGCTGCCCTTGCTCGCGGTCATTGCCATCGCTATTAAGCTCGACTCGCGCGGCCCCGTTATTTTCACGCAAGAACGCGCCGGATCAAAATGTCGCGCTAAAAATGGCGTCAACACCTGGGAAGTGCAGCCCTTCCGCATCTTCAAGTTCCGAACCATGTACCAGAATGCGGATCAAGCGCTGCATCAGGCGCATATCCGCGCGTATACGAGCGGCACTCTCGAAAAGAACGACACAGACTCGCCGTTCAAGCTCACGCATGATCCCCGCATTACACGGGTGGGGCATCTCCTGCGCAAAACCAGCTTGGATGAGCTGCCGCAATTGATCAACGTCCTGCGGGGCGAAATGAGCCTCGTGGGGCCGCGTCCCGTGCCGATGTATGAATACGCCGAGTACAAAGCCTGGCATAAAGAACGGCTGGCCGCGCTCCCAGGTTTGACCGGCTTGTGGCAGGTCAAAGGACGGTGTCTGGTTAATTTTGATGAGCAGGTGCGCCTGGATATCGACTACGTTCGCCATCAATCGCTCGCCATGGATCTCAAGTTGCTCTGCCTCACGGTTCCGGCGGTCTTGAACGGTCATGGCGCTGGTTAAGCTTACTTAAAGGAGAAAGAATGGCCGACAAACTAGGTGTTGTTATCGTAGGATGTGGGTATTGGGGCGTAAATTATGTCCGGCTGTTTTCGGAGCTTCCTCGGACCCAAGTCATCGCTATCTGTGAGCAGCGTCCTGAGCGTCTACAGGAGATCAATAAGCGTTTCCCCAATATTTATGCCACACCTGATCTTGAGGAAGCATTGGCGCTGGAAGGGGTTGAGGCGGCGATTATCAGCACGACTGCAACCACTCATTATGAGGTGACGAAACAGTGTTTGCTGGCAGGCAAGCATGTGATGGTCGAGAAGCCGATGGCGACCACGACAGAAGATGCCGAAAGGCTGACGCAGATGGCGGAAGCCCGAAATCTCAAGCTCATGGTGGGCCATATCTTTCTGTACAATGCAGGTGTCCAATTAACAAAGTCCTATATCAAACAAGGAAAAATGGGCGACCTGTATTACCTCTATGCGCGCCGGACTAACCTGGGGCCAATTCGCCACGATGTGAATGCGTTGTGGGACCTGGCGACCCATGATGTGTCGATTTTTAATCACTTTATGGAAACTACACCGGAATGGGTGAGCGCCGTTGGGGGCAAATATCTGCATACAAGCCGGGAAGATGTGGGCTTTATCGTGTTAGGATACCCGAACGAGGTGTTAGCCCACATTCATGTGAGTTGGGCGGACCCGGCTAAGGTGCGAGAAATTGTCGTTGTCGGCAGCGAAAAACGCGTCGTGTTTAATGATCTTGATCCGATGGAACGCGTGAAAGTTTTCGAGAAGGGTATTGCGCCCAGTTCAAACGGGGCTGAACCGGCTAATTATGGCGAATATCACTTCGACATTCGGGATGGCGATATTTATAGCCCGAAGGTTGAAGCCAGCGAGCCGCTGAAAAGTGAATGCAACCATTTTGTAGATTGTGTACTCAATGATGCGCATCCGATCAGCGATGGACGCAATGGACTAGAAGTCGTTCATGTGATGGAAGCGATTAACCGCTCGGTAGCAGAACGCGGGCGGCCTGTTGAAATCAAGTGGGAAATCAGTCAAGAGATTCAACCTCAGATCATTTCGGAGACGAGCTATGACCATTCAAGAAGGATTACAAGTTCCTTTCATTGATCTGCCAGCCCAGCATCGCGCCTTGAATGATGAAATTCAGGCGGCTGTTAACCGGATACTGGAGCGGTCAGATTTCATTCTAGGGAACGATGTCTCGCTGTTCGAGGCCGAGTTTGCTGCTTTCTGTGAAGCAAAACACGCCATTTCGGTTGATTCGGGCACGTCGGCGCTAGAACTGCTGCTGCGGGCCTACGATATTGGGCCAGGAGATGAAGTTATCACCGCAGCCAATACCTTTATCGCTACGGTTCTGGCTATCTCGTATGTCGGCGCAACTCCGGTACTGGTCGATATTGATCCCAACACATATACCATGGATTGCAATGGTAAACTGCGGGAAGCGATTACCAGCCGGACCAAAGCAATTATCCCCGTCCACCTTTATGGACAGCCCGCTGATATGGACCCGATTTTGGCTGTCGCCAAGCAGCACGGGTTGATCGTGATTGAAGATGCTTGTCAGGCACATGGTGCGCGGTATAAGGGAAAACGTGTCGGTTCGTTAGCGCACGGCGCGGCGTTCAGTTTTTATCCAGCGAAGAACCTGGGGGCCTGCGGTGACGGCGGCATGATCGTCACGAATGACGATGCCGTGGCAGATCGGATCCACATGCTGCGGAACTATGGGCAACGCGAGAAGTATTATCACGCCATGAAGGGCTACAACCGCCGTCTGGATACGATGCAGGCTGCTATCCTGCGGGTTAAGTTGAAGCATCTGGATGAATGGAATGAGATGCGACGCAAGCATGCACGGGCGTATACCAAGCTGTTGGGCGGGAACGGAATTGTGCTCCCACCAGCCGCAAATTACGCCGAACCCGTGTGGCATCTGTATGTGATCCGTGCGCATCATCGGGATGAAATGCGCGAATTCCTGGCTAAGCGGCGGATTTCGACGGTGCTGCATTATCCGGTGCCGATCAATCTTCAGGAAGCATATCAGGATCTAGACCGCCCGCGTGGGTCGTATCCCATCACGGAACGATATGCGGATGAAATTTTGTCGCTGCCGATGTTCCCTGAACTAACCGATGAGATGATCGAATACGTGGTCCACAGCATCAAAGAGTTCTCGTCTCAGCATAGTTAGGGTTCAGGCATTGTTCTAAAAAAGGGGGCCTATCAAACATATTAGGCCCCATTCTATGTTAGACCTGCCTCAACCAGGCGAATGGTGCTTACTCAGAGCACACAAAGGGTAACCATTTCCTCTGCCCATCCCGCGTTATTAAATTGTACGCCAAGACTAACGAATGAGGATTCTATGCCCGACATCTGCGATTATGAAAACTCGACCTATCGGACGGAATTCTGGGAAAACCGGGGACGCGATTATGAAGATCGAACGGAACGGATAGCAGTCAAAGGGCTGCTACCACGCGGCGAACGGTTGCTGGAATTGGGCGCTGGGTTTGGTCGAATGGCCGACCTGTATAAGGATTACAAAAAAGTCGTCCTCGTTGACTTTTCCCATTCTCAACTGGAATATGCGCGCGATCACTATGGCCCCGATAAGTTTATTTATGTAGCGGCTGACATTTATCACCTTCCATTTGCGCCCGCTCAATTCGATACGATCACGATGGTGCGCACGCTGCATCATATGGATGATCCATTAAGCGCACTGAAACAGGTGCGTGCCTCGATTCGCAGCGGGGGGGATTTCATTCTGGAATTCACCAGCAAGCGAAATCTCCGGTCAATTGTCCGGTGGTCGCTGCGGCACTGGTACAAGTCGAAAGTGGTAATGTCTAACCCCTTTAGCAAAGAACCCGTGAAGTTTTACGATCTGTATTATGGGTTTCATCCGTCCTTTGTGCATGATTTGCTCGTCCAGGCCCATTTTGCACCAGGGCGACGAAAAGCGGTGTCGTATTTCCGACTCAAATTCTTGAAGCGGGTGATTCCGCTACGTATCTTAGTAGGTTTGGACGCAATTTTGCAGCCGACGGGGAACATTTATCCGATCTCGCCCAGCGTGTTTGTGCGATCTGAAGCGGTAGGACAAGACGAGCCTAACCCCACAGGGAAATTCTGGCGCTGCCCGACCTGTCGTGGGTTTGATCTGACTGAACAGCCGGGCGAACTTTATTGTCCAAACTGTCAAACACACTGGCCGGTTGAAAATGGAATTTACGATTTCCGGCCTGCCGCTGATTCGAGCAAACGTGTATCGGTTAAGGAAATACGTGGCTGGTAGGGGCATTGATTCCCCCAAGTTGGAAATTATCGGTTTCCGTCTGTTGAGGAAGCCGATTTTGTGCTTTAGTAAACGCCAACTGGCGTAAAGTGGAGATGGAGTAAATGAATATCATCAGTGTTGCTCCTCGAACGGATCCGCTGTGGCAACGACTCACTACCGAAAGCGACAGCAGTGTGTTTCATTCGCCTGCCTGGATGCAGGTGTTGGCGGATACCTATGGGTGGGAACCGCAAGCATTCTTGCTCCTGGATGACGCGGGGAATCCACAGGCTGGGATTCCTTTCTGTCGCATCGCAGATATTCGGGGTGAACGGATAGCATCGCTGCCCTTTTCCGATTTTTGCGATCCGTTGGTGACCAGCTTCGAACAGTGGAAGGCCTTGATCGATGGGCTGTTAGAGGAGCAGCGTCCCCTGGCGGTACGGCCTCTGCATAATGAAATTCCCCTGCAAGATGAGCGGTTTACGTTGGTTAACAAGGCACGCTGGCATGGAATGGACCTGCACCCGGATATTGATGCTCACTGGAGCCGCATCGAAAGTTCCGCAAGGCGAGCGATTTCGAAGGCCGAGCGGAACGGGATAAGTGTAAGGTTTGGGCAGGCGATTGAGGATGTGCGCGCCTTCTTTGACATGCATCTGGGTATTCGGAAGTATAAGTATCATATGCTGGCCCAGCCGTACAGTTTCTTCGAGAATATCTGGCGGCAATTCATGGCTAAGGATGAGGGTTTTGTCGCGCTGGCCGAACACGAAGGACAGGTCGTCGGCGGTATTTTTTTCCTGAAATGGCACAATACCCTGGTTTATAAGTTCAATGCTTCCCGCGCCGACTCGCTCGAATTCCGGCCTACTGATCTGCTCATTTGGGAAAGTATCAAATATGGTAAGTCGCTAGGGCTTCAACAACTGGACTTCGGATTGAGTGACTGGGATCAGGATGGGCTGATCCGGTTCAAACGGAAGTTTGCCGACTGCGAAAAGACGATCTCTTTTCTGCGCTATACACCTAACGGCTTTCCTACCCCCCAGCAAAAGCAGGCTGGGGAGCTTCTGCCCAAACTGACCAACCTGTTTACAGATACTAGTGTGCCGGATAAGGTCACAGAGGATGCGGGGAATCTGCTCTACCGGTTCTTTGTATAGTCAACCTGCTGGTTGGGTTAAAAAATCAGGGGCGCAGCGAGCGCCCCGATTTATTATGGATGATATGCCCGTCGGATGACGACGGGCATATTGTTTTCTTGGGATGGCCTTAGACTATTGACCGCAAGCACCCAGTAGGGCCACAAAGCCGCTGTTTAACCACCCACGAGTGCCGACGAAATCAACATAGAACCAATCGGCCTGACGCTGGAAAGCAGTCAGCGTGACATCGTAGGGAACCTGCACGATCACTGCACTGGTTGCAGATGGCTCTGCCCGGAGATTCATGATCGCCTGAGTCGTCACCATACAATCGGATAGAGTTGAGGACGATGCGTTGGGTATTGTGGGTGTGGTCACAGCAGGAGTACCCTGAACCAGAACCACTGTGCCCGCGTCAGGGATCGCCGCGCAAGTGTAACCGCCCTGAAGCGAAACCGGGAGTTCGTGAACGGTGCGCGGAATGGTGGTGGCATCCAGATAAATGAATGCGCCTGTGCCCTGCAAGCAGATATTGACAGGCTGATTGAACTCTGAAACTCCATAGCCATTGTGAGTCAACCCGAAGACATCAACAGCCTGAATCACGCCTCGTTGCAAGGTGGGTAGATCACCAACTTCGGCGGATGTCCTGACGAAGACGCCGTTTTCGGCCAAAACGCGGCAGAACACACTGCCATTTGAGACAGCGCCAGATGGAACTGTGGCACGGACAACCGGATTGGTCGAACCATCCATATTGGCGCACAGCGGCGCTTGCGAACGGGCAATATCTTCGGCTGTCGGCTGATAGACATCCACGCCACCATCATCGTCTTTAACTGTTACCCGGACATTGGCCGGATCAATACCACTATATATTGGATCGGTGCTAAGCGCGGCTGCGGTTACAACGATGCATGTTTGCGCACCATCCTTCAACTCATCGTCAACTGCCGAGACAGGAACCTGAACACCGGTATTCCAGTTTGCCGACGTGAGCACGACTGTATCGACTGCGATGGCGCATTCTGTGGTATCCGAAACATTCAGGTCAATTTGGACATCGGCGGTGGGCAGTGTCATGAGGCGGATTGTGAACGACGCCGAGCCGTTTGGTTCGCTGATGGTCAGTGATTGGGGCTGCACGTCGATGCTTTGTGTTTCATTATCGTTGACAGCAGCCGTGACATCCGTAACAGGCATGCCGATGGGATATTCGGCAGCACCGGACGCGGTGATGTCGTTGGTGATCAGGCAGGAATGTGGGCCTTCAGCAACAGCATCATCAACTGCTGCGACGGTTACTGTCCAAACCGTGCTCCAATCCGCCGCGCCAAAGGTATGGGAAACCGGAACGCTCGCGCCCGCACCTAAATCGCATTGAGCATCGGGAGTGGCGCTCACGGTAACAGTGCCTGCGGTCGGTTGGCTGTTCAGAACAACCGTAAAGGTATCGGTGGCCCCACCTTCCGTTACATCAGTAATTCCGTCGCTTTCGGTGACAGTGACACCCGCAGACTCATTATCTGTAATGGCGACTGTGACATCAGCGACACCCATGCTGGCCGGATACTCAACAGATCCAGATGCAGTGATGTCGTTAGTGATGAAGCAGGAATGCGGGCCTTCCATGAGCAGGTCGTTCACGGCGGTCACTGTCACCGTCCAAGCAGCATTCCAATCGGCAGTGCCAAAAGTGTGAGAGATGGCAACACCGGCACCTGCACCCAGATCACATTGGGCGTCAGGGGATGCACTTACCGTGACCGCGCCCGCGCTGGGCTGGCTGGTCAACACAATAGCGAACGAATCTGTTGCGCCGCCCTCTGTGACAGCAGTATTTCCGCCGCTCTCAGTGACAACTACACCCGCTGTATCGTTGTCCGTGATAGCAGCGGTGACATCAGCGACGCCTAAACTGGTCGGATACTCAGATGCACCAGACGCGGTAATATCGTTGGTGATCAGGCAGGAGTGTAAGCCCTCCACGACCGTATCATTATAGGCAGCAACGGTGATCGTCCAGGCAGCATTCCAATCGGCAGCACCGAAATTGTGGGAGATAGCAACACCCGCGCCTGCACCGAGATCACACTGAGCATCGGGAGATGTGCTTACGGTGACAGTGCCCGCGCTCGGTTGGCTGATTAAGGCAATAGAGAAGGTATCAGTTGCGCCACCCTCGGTGACAGCGGTACTGCCGTCGCTTTCGGTTACTGTAACCCCGGCTACATCATTATCTGTGATAGCGGCGGTCACATCCGCGACTCCCATGCTGGTCGGATATTCCGTAGTACCGGACGCGGCGATGTCGTTGGTGATGAGGCAGGAATGCGGGCCTTCCACAAGCGCATCGTTGTAGGCAGTGATCGTGATGGTCCAGGCACTATTACAATAGCTTGCATCGAAGTTATGGGTAATCGCGGCTCCCACACCTGCCCCCAAATCACACTGGGCATCGGGGGAGGCACTTATGGTGATGGTGCCCGTGCTGGGTTGGCTGGTCAAAACAACCGAGAAAGTATCGGTTGCGCCGCCTTCGGTGACAGCGGTACTGCCGTCGCTTTCGGAAACAATCACACCCGCTG
>DATAMF010000459.1:0-11636 GCA_036260665.1 Aggregatilineaceae bacterium
AATGCAAATCGAGATGATAGACGTATGTGAAATCTTGTAACAGATGCTTTCGAAATCCGTCAAAAGCTACACCCTCCACAAAACCGTTATTAGTCACAAAGCAGACAATTCCGTCCCGTCCCTGTAATGGTTTCTATTCGAGTTGCTAACACTTGATTGTCAAAACTATAAACTACGTCATCTCTTCCTGTATAAACGCCCCTAGAGTAGCTCTTAAAAAGCGCACCAACGTTAGACATTCTAGCTATTTTAGTTTCTTTGCTCCCAAGTTTCAGAAAGCTATCGAATTCAGAAGAATATTCTGGTACCATCCATGTATAGCGGGTATCTGGTACCAACTCTCGCCAAGGAATAGAAACCAATACAGGGCTATTCTGCGTCAGCCAAGTTAATTTTTCTTCCTTACGCCAATATTCTGGAACACGATTGTAAAGTAGTTTATGTTTTTCATGCTTAGACGCTTTAATCGCTATAGTAATGCCAACTCCAACCTGAATTCCAAAAACATTATGTGTCGTTCCACTCAATTTTGGATTTTGACGAATATCCCCATGCAAATCGAGATGATAGACGTAGTTTATAGTTTTGACAATCAAGTGTTAGCAACTCGAATAGAAGAGTTTTGCGACAATTACAATGCTGAAGTTGATCGATTTTTGCGTAAGAGCAAAGGAAGAAAAGTTGACGATTTCGTTGATTATACAAAGTTAAAATGGAGTCGAAATCTGAAACGTTTTCTTGTTGCAGGAAAACAGCTAGACTACGTCTCGCATAACATTTGTCAAGCAATCTATCGTCCTTTTACAAAAAAATATCTTTATTTTGCTCCTATTGCGATTGATGAGTTTGGCCTTTTTCCTCACTTTTTTCCGCGCCTAAATGGTGTTCAAGAAAATCTAATATTATGGATAAAGGTTGGTTCCGATTGGCCCATGTTTCCTTTGATGTCTAGCTATCCTGTCGACTATTTACCACAAGGCGGATCTCAGTGCTTCCCGTTCTACGTCTACGATGAAGACGGCAGCAACCGCCGCGAGAATATCACCGACTGGGCCTTGCAGCAGTTCCGCACCCACTACGCCGACGAAACGATCAGCAAGTGGGACATTTTTTACTATGTGTACGGCCTGCTGCACCATCCCGGCTACCGGGCGCGGTATGCGGATAACCTCAAGCGCGATCTGCCGCGTATCCCGTTCGCGCCGGACTTGCGCGGCTTTGCGGACGCGGGCCAAAAATTAGCCGATCTGCATCTGAACTATGAAACGGTGGAGCCGCACAAGTTGACCTGGGTGTGCGATGATCAGGTCAAGATGACGTATCGCGTGGAAAAAATGCGCCTGAGCAAAGACAAAACGCGGCTAGTGGTCAACAACTGGCTGACGCTGGCGGATATTCCGGCGGATGTGTATGAATACCGCCTGGGCAATCGTTCCGCGCTGGAGTGGGTGATCGACCAGTACCAGGTGAAGACGGATAAGCGCAGCGGCATCGTGTCCGATCCGAACAATGCCGACGATCCGCCGTACATCGTGAATCTGGTCGAGCGCGTTGTGCGTGTGAGCCTGGACACGGTGAACCTTGTCAACGCCCTTCCCTCCCTGCTTGCGGGGGTGGGGTAAACAAGACCCCCAAAAATCAGGGCGGGTACTTTTGCAACTTTCAGAGTAAACTTGGAGTTAGAGCCTTTATGGCGACATTGGAATTGTGGAGATTATCCCTCATGCGAACACGTATCAGTCTGTTGGTCCTGGTGGCAATGCTGCTCACGGGAGCGGGTGTCACCGCGACGGCCCAAAAATCATCCGACGCGGTGCATCTCGTCCTGAGCGTCGAAAGTGACGGTGGCGTGAATATCAACCGTTTCAATTGGGATGTGCAGGCGCTCGCGCCCGTCTATCCGGGCACCAGCGTCGGCGCGAGTGATTTTCTCGAACTGATGGGGCGCTCGCGGGTGGTCGTGTTATGCACCGATCTCCAAATCGTGGAGCAGTTGAACAGCGAAGTCCCGCGCTGCAACCCCTATCCCAAGGTGACCGCGTTTTTTGCTGCCGACGATCCGTCCTGGACTCCCGACTCCGGCCCGGTGATGGTGTTTGATCCGGCGGCGCTGCCCGAAGGTATTGACGCCAGCGCCGCCGAACTCGAAACGCTGTCCGGTAATGCGCTGGACGAAACCAATACGCTCACCCAAACTATCCAGGGCTTGGGGCTGTCCGCCGAAGCGGAGGCGTTTGCCGTCGCGAGTGTCTACCGTACCGAAGGTTTGTATCTCGACGCGATAGCGACTCTGCTCGACGTGCCCAACATCGAATGTCAGCGTCCGCGCGGCGTCACCGCGCCCACCGGCACAGATCGCCCGCTGGCGAAATCCCCCGTGCTCTATCTGCGCCTGGGCGAGTTATACCAACTGATCGGCCAGGACGAAGACGCGGGCCGCTATTACGAATGTGCTGCTGTGTTAGCCGAAGCGCTGCAAGACCCGGCGAATCTGGGGCTGGCGTTTGCGCGCTGGGCGAACCTGTCCGAAGACCCCGGCCAAGCGATCCAGTTCTACCAGAATGCCATCAACAACTTTGCGACCCTTGGCGCGGCGGATTTCGCCAACGATATGCTCGAAGTCTGCGGCTCCCGCAACTGCACCATGCCGTAACAAAAGAAGGGGCTTTCTCTCTGGGGAAAGCCCTTTAGTTTATGATTGATCCGCCAGGGGTTTCTTACTGCGGATTCACCGCAAACCACGTACTGACCGCGTTAATGTCCGTCCAATGGCTATCAAACTGCCGATCTGGATCGCCCGGCGCGCTCAGATACGTGGCGAAGAAGCGCTGCGCGGGGGGATACCCGCCCAACTGCCCGCTCAGGGGATGATCGTCGCCAGGATACGTAATCAACTGCACCGGCTTCCCCGCGCGCAGCAGCAAATTATACAGCTTGCGCGACTGCTCTACCGACACTTCCGTATCCGCTTCGCCGTGCAGCAGCAGCAGCGGCGTATTGATCAGTTCCGGCCAGTACACCGCCGAGCGCATCTGATACAGTTCATAGGCGTCCGCCGGGGCCGCCCCGATCAGCGGCAGATACACATCCTCCACGATATGCGGGCGTTGTTCCGCCCACATAAACAAATCCGCGATTCCGCCCACCGTCACCGCCGCTTTAATGTCATACGTGCCGCCCATCGTCTGCTCTTTGAGCGCCATATACGTCACCATGCCCCCGCGTGACCCGCCCATCATTCCGATCCGGTTGGCGTCCACGTTCGGCATACTTTTCAACAACGGGATCAGATTCAGCACATCGTTGACTTCGCCCCACCCAAATTGTTCATTCCCACCGCTGCCTGCGTTCCCCCGGTACTGTGACCCGACCGCCACATAGCCCGACTCGACAAACGGCACCAGTTCGCGCCCGGTCAGCCGCCCGGTGTCCCATGTCCCGCCGCGATTATAAATGATCGCCGGGAAAGGGCCGTCTCCGGTGGGATACCCGATAAATCCGTTAATCCGAAGGCCGTCACTCCAATACGAAATCCGGTAATATTCCGAATGTCCCGTGCTGTACACCAGCGTTTTCGAATCCAGCGCCCCGTTGACCGGCTGGGCGCTGGCATCAGCCGCGGACCCTCCCGCAGCCGGTGCCGCCGCGTTCACCACTTCCTCACTCGTCGGCAGCCCGATCACATTTAACTCGGCGCGAGTTTCCAGGTAGCTAAACACCACCCATCCCCGGAAAGTGCCATCTTCTGTGTGTCCCAGCACCCAATACGCATCCGCATCCCGCGCTTCGAGCAGCAGCCCCGTGCCCGATGGCAGCAGAGTGATGACCTCGTAAGACGCGCCCGGCCCTGACCGCATATTGAGATCATAATAGGTCCAGGCGTCCGCTCCCCCTTGCGCCCCCGTCGGACCAAACGCGAAAAAGGCGCTAAATGCGATCAGCAGCACACCGAGCAGACTTCGTCGCCACATAGATCCATCCCTCCTCAATAACCTATCTACCTGTTTACGCCGCGATCATATATCAGTTGGAGCTTTTTTGATATAAGTTAAAAGTCCCCGGAGATGCGCTCACGGGGACTGTTCAACCGAATAGTTTATTCGGAGTAAAGGGCGGCACTACATCTTCAGACGTTCCGCCCATTCATCAATCTGGCGGTTGGCATCATCTTTCGCCATCCCATATCGTTCTTGAAGTTTACCGGCCAGCTTATCCCGGTTGCCTTCCACTTCCATCAAATCATCGTCCGTCAATTTGCCCCACTGCTTTTTAGCTTCGCCCTTCATCTGCTTCCACATACCGCTTACGCGATCCCACATGCCGCCCTTGTTCATTTTGTCGTCCATTCCAACACTCCTCTATTTTTAATTTTTCCGAACTTCTTTATCCCGATTGTCGGCCCATTCCTTAGCCTGCGCGGTCGCAATAGCAATCGCGCGGCCTTCCTCATATCCCTCGTCGAGCAGCGCGTTAGCAATTTCAATCGCCTTCTCGCGCACATCTGCCCGAAAATTCTTGAGTGAGTCGGGGTAATCATGTTTATTCCAGGGCATAGACCACACCTCATGTCTTCATTGTTTTCAGTATATGAACTTCTGCCCTGTCTATCATGAGACGAATGGAGGATTTGAAGGTGGTCAGATGGAGGATTTTAATCTAGGAATAGGGGACCAGCTTTCCCCGTAGAATGAGGTTCGCCACGTCAGTTAGCGCGGCATCTCGAAGCATGCCCGTAGGGACGACGGCTTGCCGCGCCCGTTTTTTTCCCCTCTCCAAGGACTTTGGAGAGGGGTCAGGGGTGAGGTAGGAGCTTTTCTCCCCTTGCCCTGCTGCGGAGAAAGGAGGCAGGGGTGAACCACATAGGGAATAGGGGGCCAGTAGTCCCGGCTCATTTCTGTGACTAGGGGATATCCCAGACATACACATCCAGCGTACTGCCGAAATCATTGAACGCGACCACGCTCGTTCCGGTGGCATTACTGGTCAGCTTAGAATAGATAGGGGGAATGGCGAATAACGTTTCGCTGGTTCCTGTCGTGGGATCGTACAACACCAGATGGGCTTCACGATACCCCAGTATCTGCCCATCCGCCCGGACCGCCAGCGGCTCACCAACCAAGGGGGCCGCCGTGTCGCGCGTGATCACGGAGCCATCCGGCAGAAAGCCTAAAAAGTCCCCCTCAAATTTCTCGATCTCGCCGGTTTCCATGTCCCACAGCCCGGTAGTCGTGATAATGGTGCTCTGATCGGCGGTGAAGCCAACAACGATCGGGCGGCCCCCGGCATCATTACACACCTGCGGGAGGCTAGCTCCCGTCTCGACGTCCCAGAGAAAGATGCATTTGCTCTGTTGCGTACCGGATGCCACCAGACGACCATCCGGGCTGATCGCATAATTCTGCCCGTTTCGCTGCCTTTCCAGGCGAACTTTTTCGTTCCCATTCAGATCGTAGAGCGTTCCTTGACCTGTGGTCCCGATCAGAATCATCGAATTATCAGGGCTGAAAACCATCAGGGGGCCTTCGTCAGCAATCTGAGTCTGGATGATCTCGGTCTTCGAGTCCAGATTCAAGATCGTCAGTTGCCTTCCATCCTGTTCGGGATCGACTTGCATCATCGCTAACAGCGACCCATCGGCGCTCAAGGTATAGTCAAATGCACTGGGCCACATCGTGAATGGAACGGAAAGCTGAAAGGCAGACTGATATGCAGGCTCCGTATACTGAATGCTCTCCACAATCGACAGCAGGATCGGCTCAAACGAACTCATTTCGTTTGGGGCTGTCGTCGCGTTCAAAGCCATCGGGTTGCTAGCCCCAATGTCCACGCCGATAACCATCATATCCTTATCAGGATTCGTCATATGCACAACAGTTGCCTGATAATTACCGATCATAACGTCTGCCGAATCGACGATCTCAGAATTGGGATCATACGAGATCAACACGTTCGCCGCATTCGCTGCCAGCGCGTTGGCACTGCTGATATCCAAACGCGCCCAGTCCGCTGCGGCGAGAGGGGGCGGGGTGAAAGAAATACGGATATCGCCTGTTTGAGGCGGCGTGGCGCTCTCAAGCAGGGCGGGATTATTGACCAGAATAACTTCGCCGCCGTAACTGACATAAGCCGACCAGCCTTCGGGATAGTTAAAACGCAGCATCCCATCATCATAGGTTTGGGTGAGCGCGTCTTGGGCAGTGGCCGGACCGAAGGCGGAAGAAAATAAGAAGGCGAACAGAAATAATACGGTGAGTTTTTTCACACACATATAAACGCTCCCATATATTATGAAAACGAGGTAATTTTCACAAGTATACTATACTGGCGCTATTCGAGGGGCGAAAACCAATCTGCGCTGGCAATCAGGGGGTGGTTTGAGTCTCGTTCTACCGTTCATTGTAGAGGTGTCGGCTTGCCGCGCCCGTTTTTTTCCCCCAGCCAAGGACTTTGGAGAGGGGTCAGGGGTGAGGTAGGAGCTTTTCTCCCCTTGCCCTGCCGCCTACTCCCCCACATCCACCCCGACACCCGTCCCGCCCAGCCGGAACGGTTGGAATGCGCACATATGATCGAGCAGTTCCGCTAGCCCGGCTCCCAGGCTCATATGCGGATACCACCCCAGCGCGCCGAACTTGCTGCCGTCCACCGCATACGACAGGTGCGTAAACACATCCTGCTCCGTATACCGCACATCCACATCCGACTTCAGCGCGCGGATCGCCTCGACCAGTTCCAGCACCGAGACATTCTCCGCCACGACGTTATACACGCCGCCCATCATCTCCGCGTTGTGCGTCAGCGCAAACCGGATCGCGCCGCTGGCATCGCTCACATGAATCTGGGGCCGGACCTGCTGCCCATCCCCGTACACCGTCAGCGCGCGGTGAATGCTGCTCAGATACGCGAATCGATTCGCCACCGCATCAAACCGCACCGCCGGAGCCAGCCCAAACACCGGACTCAGCCGCAGAATCGTAGCAGGCATCCGGTCCTGTAACACATGCCGTTCGCCCTTGAGCTTGCTCTCCGCGTACAGTCCTACCGGGCGGCAGATGTCGCCTTCGCGAAAGGGTTGGCTTTTGATCGCATCCACCGGGCCATACACGCTGGCGCTGCTGGTATACACGAAATACTGCACGCCCGCGTTTGCCGCCGCCTCGACCAGATTCGCCGTCCCCCAATGATTGACCTGTTCGATCCAGCCGGTAGGACCAAAAGACAGCGGGGTGCGTACAATCGCCGCCATATGCACCACCGCCCACACGTCCCGCAGCGCCCGCGCCATGCCCGCGTGATCCAGAATATCGCCTTCGATAAACTGGTAGCGTCCGCTTTCGGGCAAATCCAGCAGCGTGTTATAGGTTTCGCGTTGCAGATTATCCAGAATCCGGATCGTGTCATCCGCGAAAGCGGGATCCGTCGCCAGATCGCGGATCAGCCGCGACCCAATATACCCCGCCCCGCCCGTAACCAGAATCACGCGCCCCACTTAGTCCGCTCCTGATTGGGGTTTCCCGTTCAGACCCACCATCGTATGCAGCCCGCACTCCGTTTTACCCGTTCCAGCCCAGCGTCCGGCGCGTTCGTCCTGCCCCTCCATCACCGGAGCCGTACACGGCGCACACCCTACGCTCAGATACCCCTGGCTGAACAGCGGGTGCGAGGGCAGATCATGTTGGTTGATGTACCTCCACAAATCCTGCCGCGTCCACGCCAGCAGCGCATTCACTTTGATGCGCCCATCCGGCAGTTGTTCCACCGGCTGCGCGTTCGCCCGGTTCGCCGTCTGGTCCCGCCGGATGCCCGTAATCCATGCATCCACCCCCTTCAGCGCCCGTTCCATCGGCTCGACCTTATTCAGATAGCAGCACAAATCAGGATCATGCCGGTACAGCGCGTCCCCGTACTGTTTCACGAAATCCGCCCGGTTCATCGCCGCGCGCACAATGTGCAGATTCAAGCCGAACTGCTCCACCAACTGATCGCGGTAGCTGATCGTTTCGGGGAAATGGTAGCCCGTATCCAAAAAAATCACCGGAATCTCAGGCCGCACCTGGCTGATCAGATGCAGCAGCGCTACGCTTTGCGTCTGGAAGGATGACGTTGCCGCCATCCGGGGCATGAATTGATCCGCCGCCCACGCGATCAACGCTGCGGGATCGGCCCCTTCAAATCGGGTATTCAGTTCATACAGTTCGTCAGGAGTCACGCGAATTATCCTACCGGATAGCTAAGTGGTCACACCATCTATTTTAACACTTCCCCCTACCCTGGAGATATGGGCAACCGTAAATTTCACAAAAGCTTAATGCTGCTCCTGCGCGGATTGCAACACACCCCCGCAAAATATGAGCCGCCCTTCGTCGGGCGCTGCTTGCCGCGCCCGTTCCCCCCTCGCCAACTCGGTTGACTATGCATGACCCACATCTTTTTCCCGTTGCTTTCTCGGCGGGGATGGGGCGGCGTCGTAGGGGCGTGGGCTTGCCCCGCCCGTTTTTCTCCCCTTTCCCCACTATCGTGGAGAAAGGGGCCGGGGGATAGGGGTGAACTACACGACATCCATTGTCCCCCTATGATCGACTTGTGGGTAATGATTAGCCGCGTGCGGGGAAAGGAGGCTGGGAGGATAGGGGTGCGGTTCCGATTCACGAATCGCCCCGCTTGCTTACCTTAAAAGCCTCATTGACATGGGGCACAGTTTGGCTTCTACTGCTGTAGAGCAGCATATCTCCCTGTGGACTCCAATCGATCCGATCCAGGATTTCGATGAAAGAGTCTTGATCGATAAAGGAACCACTTTCGGTATCCCAGATGCGGACAAAGTGGCCGTCAAGCGTGTAGCAGGTCCCGGCCAGGTGTTCCCCGGTGGGCTGCCAGGTTATATCGGATAGCAGACTCTTTTCACCGCAGTCCAGAGTCAACAACACCGTCCGCGAAGTCGGATTCCAGATTCTGACCAGACTGGCATCACCGTCTATCGCTGCCAAACGACTGCCGTCTGAACTCCAGGCAAATCGGGCTGCACCTTCGGGTGCCGAGGCTGCCGGGAGATAAGACCGGTATACCCATTCAGCCGTATTCCACATCTCAATAATGCCACTGGCATCCCCGCTGGCTAGATAAGCCCCGTCAGGACTCCAATCCAGGGCGAGAATCGCACTTCCAGCCTGGTCACTGCTTACCACTTCCGTCCATGTCGCCGTTTCCCACACTTTTAGAACACCAATCACGTTCGGCAGGATACCCAGGGTTAAAGGTGCCCGCCAGTAAGCTTCCATCGGGACTCCAGGCCACATCGCCAGCTAATACACCGGTGTCAAAACTTGCCAGCACAGTACCATTGCTTGCATCCAGGACTTGAGTGCGTGCATATCCCGTTGGGGTATCAGCAGCCGCTGCGATTTTGGTGCTGTCTGGACTCCAGTCTAGCTCAATGACGATCAACGAAGGATCTGGATCCTGCATGATGCTGAAAGTGGACAACAGTTCCCTCGTCGATGCGTCCCAGATTTTGATGGTGCCATTATCATGGCCCGTCGCATAGGATTGATTATTGGGACTCCACGCGACTGAATAGAGGTTATCTAGCTCCCTTTGGCTGTCCGGCGCAGCGTGAACAACGGAACCCATCAACCAGACGAACAGCAGCATAGGCAGGGCAATTTTCTGAACGCTCATTGTGCTCCATCCTCTGTAGTAGCGCCCTCAAGTCCCTCTCTGCGCCAGCGGGGAGGGATTCACCCGCTTTTCCCCCATAAGCATCAACTTAAGCTAGGAATCCCCCGAAATACAAACCTGCCGTAGGGACGCAGCAAGCCGCGCCCGATCTTCCCCCTCTTCCAACTCGGTTGGAGAGGGGGACCGAGGGGGTGAGGTTCCGATTCACGAATCGCCCCGCGCTTTCCTCCCCTACCCCGGCCACGTCCCATTCGCGATCCGCCAGTTTCGGAACCACTCCCACGTCCGCGCCAGCCCCTCCTGCACCGGGATACTCGGCGCAAAGCCGAGCAGCCGCCGCGCTTTTTCATTATTACAAAACGTGATCGGCGGTTCGCTGGGCGGCGTCGGCGTTTCCACCGTCTGGAGTTCCCGCCCCGACAGTTCCTCGATCACCTCGATAAACGAGCTCAGCGAAATCGGCCCGCCCACACCCAGGTTGATCACTTCGTACCCCAACGGGCGTTCCAGCGCCGCGATCACACCTTTTACCGTGTCCTCGATATACGTCCAGTCGCGCTGCAAATCCCCGCCCCCAAACACAGGAATCGCCGTGCCGTCCAGCACCGCATTCATCACCCGCATCGGCATCATATCCGGGCGTCCCGCCGGGCCGTACACATTGAAAAACCGCAGCGCCGTGACGTTCAGCCCGTGCAGATGCGCGTACGTATGTCCCAGAATCTCAGCGGCGCGTTTGCTCGCCGGATACGCCGCCAGCGGATGATCCGCCGCATCCGTTTCGACGAACGGCAGCGTTTGCGTTTTCCCATACACCGACGACGTCGACGCCAGCACGAACGTTTCGATCTGGTGTTGGCTCGCTGCCTCCATCAGATTAAATGTGCCCGTATAGTTCACGTCCAGGTACAGCCGGGGCTGTTTCATGCTCTCGCGCACCCCCGCCATCGCCGCCAGATGCGCCACCCGCCGGATCGGATACTGGTCAAACAGTCCGTTGACCGTCTCCACGTCCCGAATATCGCCCTCGATCAGCGTGAACTGTGGATACTTCACCAATTCCGCCGCGTTCGCCCGTTTGATCGCCGGATCGTAATAGTTATTGAAGTTATCAATGGCGATCACCGTTTCGCCGCGTTCCAACAGCGTCCGCGCCAGATGACTCCCGATGAATCCTGCCCCGCCTGTAATCAGAATAGCCATGCTGTTCATCCTTTCTAGTCTAGCGAGCGCTAACGCAGCGTCCCATTCATAACGAAAAAACCATCCTGAATGCTGATGTTCGAACTGGCATAACGCCCCAGCCGCTCGAACGCCTCACCCAGCCATTCATCCATGTGCGCCGCGATCATGTCCAGCACCGCCTTCGGAACCTTCAGGCTCCCCAGGTGAGCCTCGATCACAGTCAGACTCAACTTGCCGCCATCCGTCTCCGGCTTGATCGACACATCCAGCGGCATCGCCACCGATCCCAGTTCCCCATAGACCCGGATCACGTCATTTTCCAGCCCGACCTGCACATTTTTGAGCGGCACGCGGATGTCATCCTGGCGTTTTTCGACCTCATACTGCATCCACGATGACGCCTGCCGCTCGTTAAACACCACCGTAAAATTCTGTCCGCTCGTGCCGGGCCGGATAAATGCCGCCTCGAATTGCAGCGCCTCGTCCGCCCGCGCCACAAATTCCTCTGCGACGGGCGGCTCCGGCGCGTTGAAATACGCATACGCCAATCCGCAGAAGCCTAAGCCGCAGCACAGCATGGGGATCATCAGCACTCCGAGCAAACATCCTCGACATCCACGCATGGTCCACTCTCCCATTTTGCTCTTTGAACATAACATAGAATAGAGCTAGGTGTAAAATAGAACCATCAACCCCCAACAGGAGGCAGCAATCCATGTCTACCGATCTCCCCTCCATCACCACCAGCAGCGGCAGACGGTTCGCCTGTGTCCCGG
>DATAMF010000472.1:0-5078 GCA_036260665.1 Aggregatilineaceae bacterium
CCCCCCCCCCCCCCCCCCCCCCCCCCCCCCCCCCCCCCCCCCCCCACCACTCCGAAGATCAACAAACGGGATGAACCGCTTAGTCGATCCGTCCGAAGGCTTTCAGCTTGCGCAAACTACTCAATGTCTGCACACCCGTCCATTCACGCCGCGCCAGCGCCCACACCTCCGGCCACAGCCCGCCCCAGGACCAGTTCGGCTCCCATACGCCGGACTCGTTCCGGCAGTCGATGAGGTAATCTAGGTTTTGTTCGATCTCCACCGGAAACAACGCGGCAAACGGCGACTCCGGCGACGACACGACAAAGAGCGGCGACAGGACATAATTTTTCCACTGCGTCGCATCGCGTTCCACCGTATTTTCGACCACGCGCAGAAGCTTATCCAACACGCGTGCGCGTTTCTCGTCCGGCAGTGTTTTCGTTTCCCAGAATTGGATATAACTCAGCAAATCGTGCATTTCCATCTGGTCCGGCTGCTGGAACAGATAATCAAACACCGCTTGCGTCAGCGCTTCGCGCATCGGAAAATGTTCAGGATAATCGTTCGCATATCCCGCCAGTCCCACGCGCGGATTGCACATACTTTTTTCCAGGTCGCCACCATGCACCCACCACGGCGCATGCGGCGCATCATCAATATTTATCGGAATGATCGGCCAGTTGATCCGCTTTTCGTTATAGGTCGCCACCAGATAGCGGCACGCGTTCACCACCACCGGATGATCCGCCGGAGCGCTAATTTCGCGCAGCCGTTGGAACGCGATAGCGGTAGCGTTTACTGAGGAATCGTCCAGGCGGATGTCCGGCCCCAACCCGCGCCCGAACCCGCCATCTGCGTTCTGATACGCGGCCAGTTCATACAGTACAGCATCTCCCGCACCCCCTTCAAAATGGTACTGATAGAGTGCTCTTTCGAGTGGTCGCGCCTGCTCATTCAGATACTTCACTGCTTTTTCGTAGTCCAACCCAGCGAGCTTTTTCATGATAATTTCCCTCCAGACACGCGCAGAACATTCGTTTCATAATAGCTCAAAAGTTCTACCAGCACAATCAAAAAACCCGCAAGCCATCGCTCACGGGTTAATTGCTTCTATAGGGATGCTACAATGCGCCTAACACTCGCTGAATCCGCAGCTATAACACTTCCGGCAGCCTTCCTCGTTCACGAGCGTTGCCGCGCCTATTTGCCTGTCTGACGCTCAGTTCTTTGTATCTTTAGGCGGGTTAGGATCGTTACCATAAGAGTCACGATCCCGAATCTGCCCCTGGCGATTTTGGATGATGACATCAGACTGATTGTTTTTCGCTATATCAGTAGCGATGTCAATAGCTTCCTTCTGAGTCCGAGTGATCGCAGTGAGCGCAGAATTACCTTCACCCCGCACACCCCATTGCTCGCCAACTCGAACTACCCATTGATTTTGCTTGCCTTTTTGTGCCATTATGTTGTTCCTTAACACTTGGCAGAGCTTACTTGCATACTCTCAGCAAAATATGCTAAGCTCTGCATTCCATTTTTTCCTAAAACAGCGCATTTGATGGAATGGGCGTTCCTTAATGCGCTGTTTTACTTCCTCCCCTGGCGTTTCAAAGTCCTTTTGAGATCTTTGAAAGTATGGTCCAAGTCATCAAGTGCTTTTGAGAATTCGCGTGCGTCGTCACCTTCAAAGCTGATCGGATAGCCACATACCTCACAGTTTTGAATATTTCCCGGATACATCTCCTCCAACTTGATTGTCAGCTTATGTCCACATTTTGGACATTCCGTTGTGAAATCTAGCTCCTTCATCGTTATCTCCTTTACAGCACTGAAACACACAGACGAAATACCACAAGCAACTAGGTTATGAGTCCCTCCTTATCCATCAAATCCGATTTAGAATTGCAGGGTCTATCAGTTACGATAGACCCTGATCAAAAACTTAGCACTCACTGAACCCGCAGCTATAACACTTCCGGCAGCCTTCCTCGTTCACCAGCGTTGCCGCGCCGCACTCCGGGCACAAATCGCCCATTTTCGGCATCGTCATCGGCAGCGCCAACTGTGCATCCGGCACCGTCGCGCCGTGTTCAACCGGTTCGCCGTGTCCCTCGGTGCTCTCGTCCAGATATTCTTGCAGCACCTGCGCGATTCCATCCGGCAGACTGCGCACGCGTCCCGGCCCAAACCCAATCGGACGCCCGCCGCCAATCCCGTTCAACTGCCGCACCATCTCGATGATCCGGTTGCGCGGGCTGACCGGCGATGTAATCCGCAGCGCATACGAAATCAGCCGTCCGAGCGCTTCCGACACCGCCGCCGTTTCCGATCCGGCTTTCGAGGCATGCATAAACACCTCGAACGGTTCGCCCTTGCCTTCGCCGTTTTCGTTCACAGTGACATACGTCACGCCCAGCGGAGTCTGCACCCGGTACGTTTTCCCGCTCAGATAACGCGGACGCGGTTTCTTTTCCTCGTTGAACAGGCGCTGCTGCTCCTTGACCGGAACTTCATCCGCGGTTTGTTTTTTCTTGGCTGTTTCCGCCGTTTCGAGCACCACTTTATCGCGGCTGCCCGTCACATAGACCGTCAGCCCCTTACAGCCGAGCTTCCAGCCGAGAATATACGCCTCTGCCACATCTTTTTCCGTAGCCCCAACCGGAAAATTACATGTATTGTGGTTGCCTAAACCATTAGCGATAAAGGAGTGTGATCCCGGAACGCTGAGATCAAATACTTCTGCATATCCAGTCTCAATCGCTTCAACTTCGACATAGAGTTGACCAACAGCATCACAGGCAAAGAAAGTATCTGCATAAACCGTTGAGGTATCCTGAAAATGCTGGTAGACGGCTGTAGCGGTCTGACGATCTATCCGATGCCCCTGCAACAAATTGACGCGTGCTCGCTGATAAGCTTGGTTTTCCTCACCATACAAGCTGCGTAAAGAGTGAGTTGATGCGCCTTGCATTTCACGCAAGGCGTGTGACAGTGGTTGAGGCATCAGTGTCGCAAAATTGAATAGATGTTGCTGTCTCCCCTCATGTCGCCAGGCAATTCGCTCATTCTTCCAGACTTCATCGAATTCAACAAATGCCGCTAATTGCTCTAGTGCTTCGCCAGCCACAGTTAAAACCCAGGCATGCTCTGTCGTTTGAACAACACGCGAGAAAACGCCAAAATTGAGAAGTAGGACTTGTAGTTGACGGATCAACTTTTGGCTTGCCAACCCAATCCCGAACATCCGGCCATCTTTGATCATGTAACTGTCCAAGAATAGGCCACGCAAAAAGGCGACTATTTCCTGTCGGCTACCGCCTAAAATGCAGCTAGGAATAATCTTATTTCTAGCCCCTGATTTCATCTTC
Organism: Aggregatilineaceae bacterium; assembly: GCA_036260665.1. Classification (GTDB taxonomy): domain Bacteria; phylum Chloroflexota; class Anaerolineae; order Aggregatilineales; family Aggregatilineaceae; genus DATAMF01. Next base: position 3,351 of record DATAMF010000472.1, read on the forward strand.
AAGTTATTGAGTAGCCAATCCCGTAAAGGACGCGAGTTAACCTGAAGCGAAAAAACACTTTCCCGCCGTTTATCGCGGTATATCTGGCTAGCCAGGCCAAAAAGGGATTTGAAAAGCATCCCCAATCGTTCGAGTAAATCATAGTCACCATTACAAACAGCGACACCATTCCGGCTGATACTACCTTCTGAAGAAATACAGCCTAACACATAGGCAAGATCAACCGACATCCTCTCAGGAAAATGGATACGCTTAGCATACGTTCGCCATTCGTCAGTATACTCAGGCAAGGGTCGATTACCTGGGCCGAAAACCTGTTGTCCGGCATAAAGTACCGCTGTGTCGCCCAGTTTTAGATCTTCTAGGCGAACAAACTGAATCTGACCATTGGGCATTAAGACCTGAATCCGATGGTTGGGAGTTCCCTCAATTTCATAACCATACGACAACATAATCCGTCGTGTTTCTCGGAAACCACCGTAGTAGAAGGCATCAGTCTGCTCCGATCCAACAGGAGAAACGACATCAAGCACCTTCGGCTCAAATTGATCGGGCAATCTCATCTCGGATAATTCATCAATTGGCACCAATCCTTGCGAAGTGAGTACTAATGTATCTGCTGTCACACACTTACTGATCGCGTTGTCCGTGAAAACCTGCAACGCCGCCTGCATCCGTACATGCTCATCCGCCGTCACATCCCCGCTGACCACGAACACCTGCTTGATCGACTCCGGCAGTTCTTTGATTCCCTGGCACGTTCCGGTCAGATTCACCTGCTCAATAATCCGGCTGATCGCCGCCTCGCTCAATCCCGCCTCGTGCAGCGCCCGCTCAAACTGCGGACTCGTATATTGCAGCGTGATCCGCTTATCGCCATCGTTCACATGCCGCATATACGCCAGCGCGAACACCGGCTCACACCCATACCCTTCGCAGCCCGCCACCGTCGAGATCGTCCCGGTTGGCGCGACAGTTGTCACCGCCCCATTCCGAATCCCGTACTTTTTGATGTTCTTGACAATCCCACTCCAACTCAGTTTCGGGCGTCCCCAGTCGTGCGTATACGCCACCTGCGACTTCGGCGGTTCCCACGTCATATTTTTGGCATCGAAGATACTACCCTCAATCGCCGGAAACGGTCCGCGTTCTTTCGCCAATTCGATGCTGGTCCGCATCGCATGGAACCGCACAAATTCCATCACCTGGCTGCCAAATTCCTGCCCTTCCACCGAGCCATACCGCACGCCCAGCGCGTACATCAGATCCGCCAGCCCCATGATCCCTAGTCCGATCCGCCGGACTCGGTACGCGGCTTCCTGGAGCTGTGGCACAGCGGGCACGTATTTGTTTGCGGAGACGACATCTTCGAGAAACCGCGTCGAAATTTCAATCGACTCGCGCAGTTTCTCCCAATCCACGTGATTTTCCGCCGTAATATGCCGCGCCAAGTTGATCGATCCCAGGCAGCAGTTTTCGAAATCACCGAGGAATTGTTCGCCGCACGGATTCGTGCTCTCCAATTGATACAGATGCGGCACTGGATTATCCCGGTTTGCCGCGTCGAGGAACAGCACACCCGGTTCGCCGTTATGGTGTGCCTGCTTGACGATCAGATCGAACAGGTCGCGTGCGCGGACCGTTTCCCACACTTTGCCGTCCTGCGGGTTGACCAGTTCAAAATCCCCATCGTCTTCCACCGCCTGCATGAACTTATCGGTGATCCCG
>DATAMF010000475.1:0-15117 GCA_036260665.1 Aggregatilineaceae bacterium
AGGGATTAACTTACAACTGGGATTTTGACAGCGATTCCTATATGGATAGTGCCGAAGCAAATCCAAGCCACACGTATAACCAACAGGGGCGCTATGTCGTCAAGTTGTACGTAACAGCGGCGGATGGGAGAACTGATTCGAATGAAGCCATTGTGGATGTTTTGCCACCGCCACCGCCGCCCGCGCCGACGGCTGCTTTTATAGCTGATCAGACGGAGGGGACGGCACCACTCACTGTGCAGTTTACAAATCAATCCACCGGGGAAGTTACAGAATATCTGTGGGATTTTCAGTCGAATGGAATCACCGATGCGAACGCAACTAATCCTGGCTGGGTATTCGAGACGCCAGGAACTTACACTGTCAGGTTAGACGCGGTTGGTCCTGGCGGAACGGGGACGGCAACGATACAGATCGAGGTGCGGCCTCGCCCGACGGAAACTTTTACTCAGTCACCGACCCCAACTATTGAAATTCCTACTGCAATTCCGCCAATACCAACCGTTAGCGTTGCTACGGCGAGTTTAACACCGACAAACACACCTACTTTTACCCCAACTCCGTCACCTATAGACTTTGCTACTTTCACCCCCACGCCAACATCAACACCAACCTCTGCATTTACGCCCTGGCTGCAACTGCACTGGAACGACGAGTATATTGTGGTAATCAATGTCAGCGGAGAGGTCATCGACAAGGAACTGCTTGTGCTGCTTCGATTTGAGTTCGACGGGGGATTTTTCACAGGGGTACGGTGGACATCTGAGGATGCACCGCTGAAACAACTCAATCCCGGCGCGTGTATGGTAGTTTACGCCTACGATTATCCAAATAAAGAAGACGTTCGCGCGGATTTTGGCTGTGCGCTGATTGCAAAAGGTTCTACCCCAGATGCCTTCTGGACGCAGAGCGCTTTTACAGTCACTTATTTACATCGCTCTGTGCATGGTGAAGAAATGGTCACACTTGGCGAATGTGACTCATTAACAACCGATTCCTGCGATATTATGCCTCCACCAAAGGAGTAACATCAGACACAGACATGGGCAGTGATTTGCAATAGGAATCACAACTGGAACGATACAGCCGATTTCGGCTAGTGCGCGTCCCATGTCTCTGTCCCCTTTCAATGCCGCATACTGGTGCAAGCGACAGCAATGATCTCACGATTTGCAGAATGCGGTGGACAGGGAGATCATCGCTTATATGGTCAGCCTGGGCCAAACGCCTGAGATATTATTCCCACTCAGATCCATCTTGAGTAGGCGAAAAATCTGAGGTTCGTCATCTACGACGAGTATTTGCATAATCAACCACCTTTCACCTCCTCGGAAACCCACAGCGAGAACATAGAGCTGACGCCGTCAGGAGCGCGATATGGCAACCTCCTTTCCGATTATCCCGCCGCGTCGCGTATCTTCGTGGATACCAGCGTGATTATCGCCAGGGTGGGTTCGCGGGTAGGAGTCAGGCATGCGATCATGGCGCTGGCTGAACTGGGCCTGTTGCGCCAGGTGATTTGCCCTATATGATGGACGAGGCCGAACGCAATATCCAGCGCAAAACGCCTGAAGCACTACCTCGTTACCGCGAGGCGTGGGCCAACATCTCCTGGGAGTTAATTCCCGATCCCGACTCGGAGCAGGCCAGAATGTGGATCGGGGTGATTGTCGCCAAAGATGCACCGGTGTTGGCAGCGGCAGGGATCGCCTACCCTCACCGGCGGATCACGCTGGGCACCAAAAATTTGATTTAGCCCCCGCGACCTGCGGGGGCTCCGGCCTGCGGATATGCACCCCCGGCAATCCTGCTGCGCAGATCAGGACATATATCCTGGCAGGGGGTTGCAGACGATAGCCGATTCTGCCCAGCGCGGCACTGTGGACGTCCAGTGTGCTCGCGTTGGGTGCTTCTGCACTAACACCGCGATCCGAAGCGGGATCAAGCATGGTGATTGTATCACCCTCCCCCACGATATAAGTCCAACCAGTGTGATGTTCGGATGGGCCATTCTGTTGTTGGGTGCCAATCCCCAACTTTAAAGGACATCCTACGCCAGGCGGCGTAACATGGGAGGAACGGAGCAGATGGTCCATCGTGAGCGAAATGTCACATTTCCCGTTCGGACGCCAAGCAAAAAAGGAGAGGTCCGCATTGACGGAACCTCCCTTGTATTGAAACTTACCGGTCGTGGCGACCTGCCAGCCTTTTGGAATCGCCTCTGTTTGAGCCAACTAGCGCCGTAAACGGGCATTCTCTCGTTCCAGGCGTTCACTTCGGCTGTATGAGATTACTATCAACCCATGTTATTCAAATCAACAATTTAGGGAAGAATCTAGCTGGATGCTGTACTTCCACAGCGCCTCTACGAAAAATTTGTGAATATTGTGAAGAATTCTTGAGGTTTGCCGACAGGAGTGGTATGCTTTTAAGAGATTAACTCTGTCATTTTTCCGCTATTACACTGTTGCTTATATTTAAATAGGGTTGCATATGTTTTTGACATCCCGCTTTTGCCGCTCATTCCTGTATTTATTTGTGCTATTATGCATACTCCCTGTCTCTCAGTTATCACTCCTAAGCGCACAGGCATTCCAGACTAGATATGTTTTCGGCAAGACTAACAACGAATGGGCCGAAGACAACAAGTTATTCGTGACAAATCCAATACCCGATCAACACCTGGGGCTTGATGTGGCTGACAGTGGGACAGCGGCGTTGTTAGGGATATACAACGATTCCAACAAGAGACAAAGCGCGACCTACCGCTTCAACATTGATGTTCCCACGACCTACACAGTTACCAACACCGCCGACAGTGGGCCGGGCAGTTTGCGGCAGGCCATTCTGGACGCGAACACCAACCCAGGCCAGGACACGATTGCATTTAATATTCCGGGAACAGGCGTGCAGGCGATAGTGCCCTCCTCGGCGCTACCCAATATTACAGATTCGGTGATCCTGGACGGCTGCACCCAACCGGGATCGAATTGCAGTACGTGGCCTCTGACACTGCGGGTTGAGTTGAGTGGGAGCAGTGGAAATAAAACCTATGGCCTCAAGTTTTTAGCCGATAATAATATTCTGCGAGGACTAATCATCAACCGCTTTGAGTCCAGTGTATTCCTGGCCGGTTCGAGTAACTGGATATACAACAACTATATTGGAACTGATGCGAGTGGAACAATTCCGCTGACGGAAGCAAACGGGCTGGCGGGGATTCAACTTATGAGTTCCAGCTATAACGTAATCGGCACAAACGGCGATGGCATCGCAGACGGGCAAGAACGGAATCTGATTTATGATGGGCAGTACAACATCATACTGGTTACCAGCGATCATAATGTGATTGCAGGAAATTATATGAATGTCAATGCGTCTGGAACGCAGGCGCTTAACGCCTCTCATGGCGAGATATTCATTGCGGATGGTCACGACAATCTCGTTGGCACGAATGGAGATGGTATTTCAGACAACCTCGAACGGAATCTTTGCAGCTTTATCGAAATTGTGGGAGGAAGCTCTAACAACACAATCGCCGGAAATTATATTGGGGTTAGTGTAGGCGGCCAAGTTATTATAACAAACAGTGGCATTGCGATTTGGGCTAATGGGGGATCTGGCCGACCCCATCATAACCGGGTGGGAACAAACAGCGACGGTATCTCAGATGCCCTTGAACAAAATATTTTAGAAGGGATGATACTCGAAGGGACTGATTACAATGTGATCGCGGGGAACTATATAGGGATACAGGCGAATGGGGTAACACCCTTTCCGGCTGTTATTTACCCCCGCATCCACATTGAGAATGCCACCTATAATTTGCTTGGCACAAATGGCGACGGTGTTCGAGACGCGGTTGAACGTAATGTGATCGGTGGTTATGCCGAGTACGGACTGATCACCTTTAGCAGCGCGCCCACCTACAATATTGTGGCCGGTAATTATATTGGAACAACAGCGGCAGGTACAGGCGATACGAGCAATAGCAACGGCATTCAGATCTTGGGTGGGCACGATAATGTGATTGGGGGCAGTTTGCCCGCAATGGGCAACCTGATTGCTTCTAATGTGACCGGCGTGTTGGTTGCCGGTACGGGGACACAGAATAATCCGATCCAGAATAATGTTATTCGATCAAATGACGCACTAGGCATTGATTTAGATTGGACTCCTGACACCGGACTGGAAATCCGACCACCGCTCTCTGCCACTAGTTCAATTGGCGATACACCCCTAACGGCCAGCGGATTTACCGGCGTTAATCCAAACGATGCGCTGGATGCCGATAGTGGGCCAAACGGCCTTCAAAATTATCCAGTTCTGGTGACTGTCACACCAACCGTAGTCAGTGGAACGCTCATCAGTGCACCGAACACAACCTATACGCTGCATTTCTACAGTAACCCATCCTGCGATCCTTCCGGTTATGGAGAAGGCGAAACGTATCAGGGAAGCAAAACGGTCACAACTGCCGCGAACGGGAATGGTATATTCAGCTACACCTTCAACAATCTTCTTCCAGCAGGGCATGTGGTTACAGCGACAGCCACCGATCCGAATGGCAACACATCGGAATTTTCTGCGTGCAAGGAGATATCCGCGGCAGCCAACCAGCCTCCCGTCAACACGCTACCGGGGACACAGCAGACACTCCCCGACACAATACTGATCTTCGATGCGATGAATCCGATCCGCATTAGCGATCCTGACGCGGGAACAAATCCAGTACAGGTGTCGTTGAGTGTCACAAAGGGAGCATTGACTCTTTCCACCAGCAGCGGACTGACGTTCACGGTAGGAGATGGTACCAATGATGCTAATCTGACCTTTACGGGAACCATTTCAGCAATCAACGCTGCGCTGAACGATATGTTCTTTACGCCACCCGCCGGACTTCGGGAGTCTATCACGCTCACACTGACAACCAATGATCAGGGATATAGTGGAACAGGCGGGGCAATGAGCGACACAGATGTCTTGACAATTGTGGTGGATTGGCCGTTTGGCGGATGTTCGGCCAATCCAACAGATTCCACCGATATTATTTGTACTTCGCGTTAACTCTGCTGAGACGGTTGGCAGTTATCCCTTAACCAGGGAGCAGTCCAGAGCAAATCGAAAGGAACGTCCGGTTTTCCACCACCAAGCTACAAAAAACGGGATGCCCGATGATCGAGCATCCCGTTTGGTTATTACCCGTCATGCGCATCGGCAAGGCGTGGTCGTTCATCAATCGCAGAACACGCTGCTGGCTCGGGTCGGGTGACGCTGTAGGTGCGGTCAGTGCAGCTAGCCTTGCTCCTCCGGCTGCGGCGTTCCAGGCGGTTGACGGTCACACAGTGATCCCTTACGCGGTAGACAACGTCGGCCAGGTCGCGCAGTTGGATGTTGGGTCTGGCCTTCTCCTTTTGGCACTCGGTAATAAAGTAACGTACCCATCCTGCATCGTCACGCATCACCGCGCCAGCATAAAACATTCATAAAAAAATTGAACCCGCTCATCCTGTGATCGACTGGGAGAGGCTTAGAGTAACCCCCTCACTTGTAATCTGACAAAAACGATTCGATACTAATATCACTGGATGGAGGGGGGAATGTCAAAGGAAGTCCTATGAGATACCGGAATCTGACCCACTCGCTTCGCCTCAGCTTCATCTATATGGCTGCAACGGCGCTGTGGATTATTTTCTCTGACCGGGTAATCGCAGGCATTACCGATGATCGAGAACTCATCAATACCCTCCAAACTTTCAAGGGGCTGTTTTTTATCAGCGTTATGACCCTTCTGCTGTATGTGCTGCTGCGCCACGAGCTTGATCTCCAGTCGCGTATGCTTAGCACCTTGCAGGCATCAGAAGCCAAGTGGCGTTCCCTGGTAGAAAATGCACCGGATACCATTCTCACCGTGGATCGTCAGGGATATATTCAGTTTTCCAACTATCCACAATTCAATCTAGACGTCGATCAACTGCTCAATTCCAATATTTACGATCTCATCCTCCCTGAGCATCACAGCACGATGCAGCAGGCTATCCAGGCCGCGTTTGAAACAGGCGCATCATCCAGTTACGAAGCGAAAATATACGGCACGGCAAACGACCCAATCTGGTACGCTATCCGGCTGGGACCTATCAGGCAGAATGAGGGCGTCAGCAGCGCGGTTCTGATTGCACGAAATATCACCGAACGGCAGCAGATGGAACAGGCCGAACGCGAACAACGTATTTTGGCCGAAGCTCTGGCAGACGCCGCCGCGACCTTAGCCACCAGCCTGAACCCGGATGAAGTATTGGATCGAATTCTGGATAACGTTGACCGAGTAATCACCTTTGATATTGCCAATATCATGCTGGTCGAAGACAACCATGCCCGTATCGTGCGACAGCGGGGATATGCGGAACGCGGCCTCGGTGAGTGGATCAGCCAGGTGCAGTTCGAACTCAATACCATACCCAATCTGCTCAACATGGTCCAAACCGGGCAGCCCACAATTATTTCGGATACCAGCACAGATACTGCCTGGATCGTCTATCCCGACACACCCTGGTTGAAATCTTATGCGGGTGTGCCGATCCAAGGGCATAGTAAGGTCATCGGCTTCCTGAATGTAGGCTGTGCTAAAGGCGGTATTTATACGGATGTCCACGCGGCACGCTTACAATTCTTTGCCAGCCAAGCGGCCATTGCCATCGAAAACGCACAACTTTACGAACAAATTCGCCATCATGCCGACGATCTGGAAAAGCGTGTTCAGGAACGAACCGCCCAGCTCAACCATGCTAAAGAACGTATCGAAGCTATTTTGAACAGCAGTGATGATTTAATCATGTTGTGCCGACCTGATGGAACGATTGAACAAATCAATCCGGCGGTCAATCATTTTTGGGGTAGGACACCGGCTGAGTTTCTGAATCGCCAGTTGGGCGAAGTTGTTGAAGCGTTGTATGTAAATACGATCACCAAAACTCTCCAAGCGGCGGTTGAAGCAAAACAGCAGCAGCAGACTGAAATCACGATTGAGATCGAACTTCAGGAGGCGATTGAGGCCGATCTCGTTGTTTCCCCCATCTTTGAACCCGATGGACAGCTTATCGGCGTGGTATGCAGTCTACATGACATCACCACCCATAAACAGATGGAAGTGCAACTGCGGCAAATGCTTCAACATCAGGTTGAGTTAAATGAGTTGAAGTCTCGCTATGTCTCCATGGCAGCACACGATCTACGCAATCCCCTAGCTGTAATTCAGTCTTCCGTGGGGATCATTCAACGCTATTCGCAGAAAATGGATGAGGAAAAAAAGCAAGAACAATTCAGCCGAATCAACCATAATATCCGAAATATTGTTGAACTATTGGATGGTATCCTCTTTATTGCAAAGGGGGAGACGGGTAAATTCAAGTTTGCGCCCGAACTTCTCGATTTACCCACCTTCTATCGCACGATTATTGATGAATTTCACCAGACGCTAAATGATCCTGATCGCATTAAACTTTCCTTTCAAAACGACTGCCGCCAGGTATGGTTAGACCCATTGCTCTTACGGCAGATTGTGGGTAATCTGGTGTCGAATGCTATCAAATACTCAAACGCCCCAATCAAAATAGCCGTCATTTGTGAGGAGAAAAAGGTCACTTTCACGGTTCAGGATCAGGGGATTGGTATCCCCGAAACGAAACAAAGCCGTCTCTTTGACGCCTTTTACCGCGCACCCAATGTGGGCGATATACCCGGCACCGGATTGGGCATGACGATTGTGAAACAATCGGTCGATTTGCATAAAGGAACGATTATTTGGGAAAGTGAGGAAGGAATAGGGACCACGTTTACGGTCATGCTTCCTATTTCAGGGGAGGAGGCAGAGTATCAAAATTGACAAAATACGCCAAAGTTATGGCAATCGCAGTCATAATGATAGAATCCTCGAAGAGCCAGCTTATGAACCAACTGTTGTGAAGAATGTACTATACCGAACGATTTGTGAAAATCGTATAGTAAACAAGTTGATGGAACAGTTGAGGGCTACATCATGTCATCCAACAAACAAACGGTAGACACACGGATATGTTTCGACTGCCAGCGCGAAAACGCTCCATATGCGGTGCGCTGCTTTTACTGTGGGTCACCTCTGATGGTGCCCGATACGCTTCCACTTCCGATCGAAAATAGCACTGAAGAAGATTATTTGGCCCTGGAGACGATTGAGCATGAAGGGCTGTACAAGGATGCACTGGTTTTGTACGTTCTGGAGTACACGCAGGCCGCGATTGTGATTGAGAAAACCGATGTCATTCTGGGCCGTTATGCGACGGGAGATACTGCGCCCGGAGACTTGTCAGCTTTCGATGCTTATGCGCGGGGCGTTTCGCGGCATCATGCCCTGATCAGCTATACCAAGCAACAATATACGATCAAAGATCTGGGCAGCGCGAACGGGACCTGGGTCAACAGTCGCCGACTGCCGCCGCACGAACCTTATGGACTGAACAAGAGTGATCGGATATGGTTGGGAAAGCTGGCATTGATGGTCTATCTCGCGGATTAAAATCGCGGAGCCAGCGCAGTAAACCAAAGTCACTGGCTCCACAGAACCCTTGCTGTGCTGTTGGCCTGCCCAGGTAAACGACAAAGCAACGATGCTGGCAAGGGCGCTTTTTTCTTATTTTGCCTTGGTTTCCTCTAAACTGTCAATGGCACTGCGCACCGTCTGGGCACTCTTGCGCAAAGCGGTATACTCCTCATCGGACAGCGGGAACAGGCAGTGTGAGATAACGCCAGAACCGCCCACCAAATTGGGAAGCGAAACTGTCACATCGGGGATGCCGACAACCTCATCTGCCGGTGAACATACGGTCAGCAGCGAACGCTGATCGAGCAAAATCACATTGACGATGCGAGCCAACGCACTGCCAATCCCATAGTAGGTTGCACCCTTCCCTTCGATGATGCGATAGGCGGCGTGGCGCACCTGTTCATCAATGGACTGCCGAACTTCACCGGTCACTTCGTGCCCACTTTCGACACAAAATTCATCTAATGGAATACCGCCAATGCTCACTTCGGACCACGCGAGTACTTCCGAGTCGCCGTGTTCGCCCAGGACATAACTATGAACATGGTAGGCATCGATCCCCAGGTGACGCCCCAGCAACGCACGGAAGCGAGCCGTATCCAGCGTGGTGCCTGAACCAAGCACACGACCGTCCGGCACACCAAATTCATGGGCATAACGAGCGGTCAGATGGGTCATAATATCCACCGGATTAGTCGCGACAAGCAGCACGGTATGGGGAGCATACTGGAGAATGCTGGGGACAACATCGCGAAACACGGCGGCGTTGCGTTCCAACAGTTGCAGGCGCGTCTCGCCAGGTCGCTGGCCGACTCCAGCGGTGATCACAACCACATGGCAGCCTGCGAGATCGGGATAATCACCCGCGCGCACATGCAAAGGATGAGCAAAGGGAACCGCGTGGAGAATATCATCGGCTTCGGCCTGTGCACGGGCCTGATTCTTGTCCACCAGCACGACCTCACGCCCAATGCCACGCATCACCAACGCATAAGCCGTCGTTGCTCCGACTGCACCACTTCCCACAATCCCGATTTTCATGCTTGCCTCCTCAAAAACATATATTCACAGTCTAATTGTGACAGGATGCCCGCCAAACGCCAATGATCGACATCCCGCATCACAAGCCCCGTAATTCGTCCAACGCCACACCAATCGCCGCCGCCGTGGACTCATCGCAGACCTGGGACGAACGCCACAGCGCGCGAACCTCATCCAGCGGCAGGAAAAACAATTCAAGCTGCTCCAGATCACCCGGATCAGGCTCGGCCACAGACTTGACATTCCGCACAAGAAAATAGTATCCCCAACCAGCCTCGCGATTGGCATTCGCCACATATTTGCCCAAAAACGTCCAATTTTCATCGGGTGCAGCCACACCTGCCTCTTCGAGCAGTTCGCGCTGGGCGGAAAGCAGCGGGGTTTCGCCTTCGCTCAAGTGTCCGCCGGGCAGATTAACCGCTGTGCTGCGCAAGCCGTGTTTATAGTTGCGAATGAGAGGCACCTTCTGATCTTCGGTCACGGCGAAAATGATGGCATACTCCGGCATATCCAGCCGCGTCCAATCGGGGATCACACGACCATCGGGCAGGCGAACTTCTTCATCCCAAACACGCAGCCAAGGGTAACGATCCAAGATCAGCGTTTTTGACAAAATCTCCCAGTGTTCATCCATTGGCTTCTCCAGTTTATGGCATATAATTGGACACATGCACCCTCATCGTGCTTCCAGTGGTAAGGAGAATTTTATGGCGAAAACGTTTAACTGGCTGATTACCCTGCTCCTAGCGGCGAGCATTATGTTAACCGCTTGCGGGTCGGATGATAAGAAATCGTCGAAGTCGCAGCTCGATAGTCCCAACCAACCTAATTCGCTGCCGCTGCCGGGCACGACACAGGCTCCACTGGTTGCGCCCACCTTCCCGCCGACCTGGACAGCCTCAGCAGCGGCCCGTACCAGTGTACCACAAGCTACGCGATCTGCGGCGCGCACCGCTTATCCAACACCCAACCCGGATGATCGCACGCCTGAACCACTCGATACTTACGTGGTGCCCAGTGAATGGTTCGATCTGCCCTTCACGGATGAGGATGGCAACACGCGCACGATCAGCGAGTTTCTGGGACGCGGGATGGTCATCCAGACGATGAGCGCAGGCTGTGATTTCTGTATGGAGCAGCAGCAGTATCTGGTGGAGGCGATTCAGAACCGGATCGAGATAGGCAGACTGCCCGATACGGTATTTTTGATTTTGAGCGTGAACCAGAATGAAACGCCAGCGGTGGTCAAGTCGGTGCTCCAAAACCAATTAGGTGAGGAGAAATGGGCAGTCGTGGAATCACTGTATCAGGACGATGTCGCCGCCGATTGGATAGTGGGTGTAGCCAGCAGCGAACTGGTTGAAGCGCTCGAAACGGCGTTTGCGCGCCCCATCAGCGATGTTGAAAATCAAGCGGTGATCGTGGTGGAGCCGGATGGATTAGCCCATCAAACGCCCGAAGGCATTGTGGACAAGAACAATTTAATCCTCGCTATCTCCTTCTATGGGACGCAGTTCGAATAAGTCAGGGCGTCATTTCTGCAATTGGCAACGATCCCCTAAGCTCAGGGGATCGCTGCATGCACGTTTTAGGCTCACCTAAATATGATCTAAGGTCCACCTTAGTTTGACATTCTCTCGCTCAGATGATGTTCTTTGTTGATCTTACGTCAAAAAGTTATCCCCCCTTGGGCCGATGTTTGAGCGAAAAACGGGGGTAAAAACGGGCTGTTTGTCGAACTTCTGAGTGATCCCCCCCCCCCCGCGCGCTTTTTTGCTCCCGTGTCGCGTCACGATGAGGGGAAAAAATGGGTGAAATTCGCGACGTGAAATGTCGTTTGGCGTCGCGAGTGAATCGATCTGGGTGGTGGTTGTCAATGTGCAGTGGGGCTAGATACAGGATAGCACAGATGGTCGAGAGTCTCTAGTCTTTCGATGGTGAACTTGGATGGCTAACTCGGATGGTTAATAAGGGGAGGGTTACAGGGGCGTGTCAAATTGCGAGATTACCTGCCGGTCTCGTTCCCCGCGTATGTGGAGAAAAAAAACTCCCCTTGCCCCTTCTCCAAAACCCTTGGCTAAACATTACCCATAAGTGGGGATGAGGGAAAATCAACGGGGCAATTCGTGAATTGCCCCTACGAATCTCACCCCTATCCTCCCGGCCTCCTTTCCCCGCACGCGGAGAAAGGAGGGGAAAAGCGGGCGGGGCAAGCTGTTACCCGCCGTAGGGTTATGCTAGCCCTGCCCAATATGCGTCAAGTTAAGGGTATTCACCCCTATCCCCCAACCCCCTTTCCCCACTGTCGTAGAGAAAGGGGGCTTTGGGCGCTGCTTGCTGCGCCCCTACGAAAGGCGTGCATTTCGAATATTTTCCGCCGAAAAAACGGCTTAAGTTGACGCAAATTGGGTTATGCTAGCCCTGCCCCTACGACAATGGCAATTACCGATCGCCGTCCGTCGCCAAGGGTAGCATGGGTGTAGAAAAAGAGGGTACGATCCCTCAACGGTTGCCCGACGGACACGCGGCGGGGTGTTGGCGCTCAGGCTCTATATGGAATAGACTGGATATAGAATATCAGTATGGTATGCAGGAGGCAGAAAAGAAATGAAACCTGGCAAACGTGCTGCCTGGCTGGTACCGCTCCTGCTGCTGATCATGGCCGCTGTAGCCTGTAATTTATCGGGCGGCGATGACGATGAAAAAGATAAACCGCAGCCAACTAAAGTGGGCGGTACCAGTATTCCTACGATTGTGATTGAAGCTCCCCAAACCGGTGCGCAGGTGCTCCGCGACACCGACGTGTTAATTTATGCCGTCGCCACCGATCAGCAAGGTGTGACGCGCATTGAAATGAAAGTTAACGGTCAAATCGTTGACGCGCGTCCATCACCGACCAGCGGCGGAGACAAAGAATTCCGCGCGCTGTTTCGGTGGAAGTTCGCCACCGCAGGCGATCAAACGGTGGAGGTTATCCCCTATCGAAATACGGTAGCGGGTACACCGGCCTCGGTGCGGATCACGGTGCGCGACCGGGCCAGTCAGATTACGGTCACGCCGGGGCCAACGCTGTCGTTTATCACACCGACCAGCGTGGTCCAAAACCGGATGTGCCGGATTCAGGTGGCTGTCGGAGCGCTCAATGTACGCTCTGGCCCCGGTTTAGTGTATCAAGCGCTGGGACAGATAACGATTGGGCAAGAATATCAAATTATTGGCCGACAGATTTATCCTGAGCAATGGTGGCAAATTTACTATAACGGCACGTTTGGATGGGTCAGCGGCTACTATGTGAATGCGTTGGGTGACTGCGGCGCAGTGCCGATTGTGCTGCCACCGGCAAGCCCGACACCGCGCGCGAGCGCCGTACCGCCGACAATTCCGCCGACGCTGACACCGCTCCCGATGATCACGACGCCACCCCCCGCGCAGAATCTGTGCCGGGTAAGCGTTATTGCTGCCAATGTGCCGATTTACAACAATTCACAGGTGCGCATGACGATTGTCACCACCGGACAGCAATTTTATGTCGTGGCGCGTGACCCCTCGTCGCGATGGTACCAACTCTCCATCGCGGGCACAACAGGGTGGATCGATGCAGCCTCGGTGAGTCTGACGGGCAACTGCGGCACGCTCTCGATTCTGCCTGGTCCGGCGACTCCCCCACCGACTACCCCAGCACCGAATACTGCGCCGGTTTTGAATCGGATTCCTGACCAAACCCTGAGCGTCGGTGAAACACGGCTGGTTCCGTATGCGGTATCGGATGCGAACAATGATCAGGTGACGGTGACGGCAACCGCCGCCAATACCAGCATTATCTCGGCGGCTGTATCGGCACCCGGTACGATTACCCTGATCGGCAACAGCACGGGGACGACTACCGTCAACGTCACTGCGGATGATCACCGGAACAACGGAAGCATTACCACGACGTTCCAGGTGAGCGTCAAAGCGTTGAATGATCCCGTGATTGCGCCGATTCCCGATGTCAGCATGACGGTGGGCGACACACGCGATCTCGCCTTCAACGCCACCGATCCTGATGGGGATAAGCTGGAAATCACTGTTCAATCGTCCAACGGAAGCATGGTTGGCGCGGAAGTGGTATCCGCAGGCGCGATGCGCCTCACCGCGAGCGGGATGGGAACGGCGATCATTACCCTGCTGGCGAAAGATCCAACGGGGCGCAGCGCCAGCCAGTCCTTCAATGTGACGGTGGAAAATACGCCCAGCGCGCCCAGTATCGAACCGATCACGAATCAGAGCATGACGGTAGGCGAAACACTGAATGTAAGCTTCACGGCGAGCGATCCCGATGGTGATACACTGACGCCAAGCGTCATGTCGAATAATGGCACGGTGGTGACAGCAACTGTCGCCGGGAATGCCATCGCACTGACAGCTAATGGCGCCGGCAGCGCGATTGTGACGCTCACGGTGGCGGATAACACGGGGCGGACGGCCAGCGCGTCCTTCAATGTAGCGGTAGCAAGCCGCAATGCGCCGGTGATCGAACCGATTAGCAACAAAACAATCCTGATGGGCGAGACGCTGGATGTCATCTTTAACGCCAGCGATCCCGATGGCGACACGCTGACCGCAGCGGTTGTTTCCAGTGACCCGACAATCGTGGGAGCCAGCCTGACGGCGGAACGGACGATCACGCTCACAGGAGCAAATGTTGGCACCGCGACGGTTACGATTTCGGTGAATGATGGGCGAGAAGGTACCGCCAGCGTAGCCTTTGAAGTCGCAGTCGCACAACCGGACAGTGACAGCGATGGTCTGCCGAATGATACAGACCCCTGCCCTAACGATCCGATTCAGGATAACGTGGGTAATCCCTGTGATCACGATGAAGATGATGACGGGATCGCAGATGATGTGGATGGATGCCCCACCGAGGCGGGTCCGGCAGAGAATAATGGCTGTCCGAGCAGTACGGATAGTGACGGCGACGGGGTTAATGATGATGTCGATCAATGCCCGGATGTCGCCGGAACAGCAGACAACAACGGCTGCCCACCGGATACCGATGGGGATGGGGTCGCAGATAACGTTGATGCGTGCCCCGATAAGGCGGGTACAGCAGAACAAAACGGTTGCCCCGACACGGATAGCGACGGCGTTACCGATGATGTCGATGCGTGCCCCGACAAGCCGGGGACGGAGGAACATAACGGCTGTCCTGACAGCGACGGGGACGGCGTGTTCGATAATACGGATGAATGTCCCGATGTCGCCGGTTCAGTAGACAACAACGGCTGTCCACCGGATCGCGATGGGGATGGCGTGGCGGATGATCAAGACGCGTGCCCTGAAGCGGCGGGTCCGGCTGAACAGAAGGGGTGCCCCGATACCGATGGGGATGGCGTTACCGATGATGTCGATCAGTGCCCCGACAAGCCCGGTACCGAGGAACATAACGGCTGTCCCGACAGCGAAGGCGAGAGAGTGTTCGATAATACGGACGAATGACCCGATGTCGCCGGATC
>DATAMF010000477.1:0-5266 GCA_036260665.1 Aggregatilineaceae bacterium
CGCGGCGGGTGTCGCCTGTGCGCGTGCCCCCGGCGCTGGAAGTCATGCTCAGGTCACCGGAGGCCTCGATGCAGGCGTTTCTGCTGGCCGGGCACGTCTGCGCGGTGATGGGCTACTGGGAATATCATCCGCTGGTCGAAAAATATCATGTGCCGATGGTTGTGACCGGCTTCGAACCGCTGGACCTCGTGCAGGGCATCTATAAGACGATCCGCCAGCTTGAGGAAGGCCGCGCGGAAGTCGAAAACGCCTATGGGCGCGCGGTGGTCGAGGGCGGCAACCAACCCGCAATGGCCGTGATCAACGAGGTGTTTGAGGAATGTGATCGCAACTGGCGCGGCATCGGCACGATTCCGCGTTCCGGCTGGCGGCTCCGGCCCGTTTTCCATCCCTACGACGCGGCGCGGCGTTTCGCCGTCAGCCATATTCAGACGCAGGAATCGCCGTTATGCCATGCGGGGGATGTGCTGCGCGGGGTGCTCAAACCCAATGGCTGCCCCGCTTTTGGCAAAGAATGCACGCCCCGTAAACCCCTGGGCGCGCCGATGGTGTCGTCTGAAGGCGCGTGCGCGGCCTATTATAATTTTGGTCGCTTCGAATCCTCTCCCGAACACGCCTAAACACGTTACAATACAGCATTAAAAATACCGGGTCCCCCAAGCCCGGTATCTTTGCCTGCATGAAACCAAGGAGGAGAGAAACATGCACGATACACTTTATGTTGCCAATGTACCCGTTGAAACCACCGAAGAGGAATTACGCGAACTTTTCAGCGCATATGGGGAAGTGACGGCGATCCAGTTCGACACGGACGAAAAATTCAGCCGCCGGATTGCGTTTGTGCAGATGGCCTCCGAAAAAGTAGCAACCAAAGCTAATCATGGACTCAACGGGCACCTGATCGGCAATCAATCTTTGAGCGTCAGTTATCCCGATCTGAACCTGACCCGCGAATTTACCGCCAAACAGCGCAAAACCGCCGAAACGATTGCGGCGGAACTGGGCGAAAAAGATGAAGTCCCGCTGCGGCAGATCGAAGCGATTATCCGGCTGTGTGGAACCAGTTTCGCTGAGGCGCTGCTCAAAGAGGCGCAGGAACTGGATGCCGGAGGCGCGCTGCGCACGCACGACGACACGCGCCCGCGTAGCAAAGGTGGCGTGTTTTTCTATCTGGCACGCCAGCGCATGGCCCCCGATGTTCGCCGCATCGTCTATAACCGCAAGGGCCGCCTGCCGGAGGCTGAATAGATGTCGAAATTTCTGCTGCGGTTGCTCATTAATGCGGTAGCGCTGATGATTGCTGCCGAGGTTGTGAACGGGATCACCATCCGCGAGAATAGTGTCGTGGCGCTGCTGCTGGTTGCGCTCATCTTTGGCGCGGTCAACGCGACACTCAAGCCTATCCTGACGGTGTTGACCTGCCCCTTTGTCCTGCTGACGATGGGCCTGTTTTTGCTGGTCATCAACGGGGCCATGCTGCTGATCACCGATTGGTTGGCCGGGAATTGGTTCGAGGTTGATGGCTGGGGACCGGCGATTATCGGAGGCATCATTATGGGGATCGCCGGGCTGTTCATTGAGATGGCATTAGGAGAACTCAAAGAAGACGACAAGGAAAAACGCTCGACCACCAACGGGGCATAAACATGACGGCGCGCTTTTTACGACCACAACAAGACCACTTCCACAACGCGCTGACGGTGTTGGCGGCGGCGCTGGATGCTGCCGATCCAGCCCAGGCGATCCGGCGGATGGTGTTTTGCAGCGACCATACGCTGTGGGTGGACGGCACGGCGTATGATCTGCGGCGCTTTAAACGCGTGGTGGTGGTGGGTGGCGGCAAAGCGGGCGCGTCGATGGCGGCGGCGATTGAAGAAATCGTGGAAGACCGGATCACAGCGGGAGTCGTGAGCGTGAAATATGGCTACACGGCTCCCACGCAGATTATCGAGGTGCGCGAAGCCGCGCACCCGGTACCGGATGAAGCCGGGGTGAACAACACGCGCGCTATCGTGAAACTGCTGCGCGAGGCGACCCAGGACGATTTGGTGATCTGTCTCATCTCCGGCGGCGGGTCGGCTCTGATGACGCTACCGGTCGAAGGTGTGAGCCTGGATGATGTCCAGATTTTGACGCAAACACTGTTGAAGTCGGGCGCACCGATTGAAGCGCTTAACGCCGTGCGTAAACATCTCTCGCAGGTGCAGGGCGGGCAGATGGCGCGGTTGGCTTATCCCGCGACCCTGATCACCCTGGTGCTGTCGGATGTGGTGGGCAGCCCGCTGGATGTGATCGCATCGGGTCCCACCGTGCCCGATCCGACCACTTTCGCGCATGCGCAAGCGGTGCTGGCGCGGTATGTCGAGTCGAGTGTGATCCCCTCGTCGATCCGGCGGTATTTGCTGCGCGGCCTGTCGGGTGGGGCGGCCGACACTCCCAAAACCGACGACGAAGCGTTTGACCGGATGCAGACAGTGATCATTGCAGACAATGCACGGGCGGCGCAGGCCGCCGTCGAAAAAGCAGCCGAAGTCGGTTATCACTCGCTGCTGCTGTCCACCTTTGTCGAAGGCGAAGCGCGCGAAGTTGGGCGGGTGTTGGCCGCCTTGGGTAAAGAGATCGTCATGCACAGCCGCCCGGTGCCGCGTCCTGCCTGTTTGATTCTGGGAGGAGAGACGACAGTCACCGTGCGGGGGGATGGGCGCGGCGGGCGCAACCAGGAACTCGCCCTGGCGGCAGCGCTCGCAATCCAGGGGTGGGACGATCTGGTGATTGCCAGTTTGGGCACGGATGGCACCGACGGCCCAACGGATGCGGCGGGTGGGGTGGTCGATGGTTCCACCGTCGCGCGGGGGCAGACACTTGGACTGTCCGCCCATGCCGCGCTGGATCAAAATGATGCCTACACGTTTCTCAGCCAGACGGATAATTTGTTAGTGACCGGCCCGACCAATACCAACGTCAACGACCTGATGGCCGTGTTCGTGGAGTAGGGGGATCAGTAAAACTTCACGACCACATCTTCGATCAGGTTTGCCACATCCGCGACGCGCTCCGACGCATGGAACAGGTGGCGGTAAATTTCGCGCCGTTTGAGAATGTCCACCAGCGCGTAGAGATCTTTGGGTTCCTGAAACAGATCGGCCAACGCTTCGGCGTACTGCCGCTCCAGACGGTTGTCGCCGGATCGGGCGCGAATCGCGTGCGTCGTGGCAACCCCGGCGTGTTTGGGCAGGCGTTCCAACGCCAACAGGATTTCCTCGATTTCGATGCTGATCGATTCAGCCATCTCGCGCAGGTGGGCATTCGGCTCCACATTCAGTAGGTCCATTTCGTTCACGGTGGCCCAGATTTCGTCCAGAATATCATCAATGGAGCGGGAGAGCGTTTGCAGGTCGGCGCGATCAATGGGGACCACAAACGTCCGGTTGAGTTCATCGATAAAAATGCGGCGCACTTCATCGGCATTTTTTTCGAGTTTGCCGATCCGCTCGGCATTTTTTTTGTTGGGGTGTTTCATATAATCGCGCAGCGCTTCCGATGCCTCCAGCGTAATCTGGGCATGCTGGCGTAGGCGTTCGAGAAAGCGGTCGGGCTTTTTTCGAAAGTTATCGGCTAGCCGCTGGGGAATGCTTTGAAATCCCCTCAAAATTCGATCAAGGAACATGCACAAAATCCTGCTATAAGGTCGGCCCTAAATGATGCGTGTCGTTGGAGCGTTCCAGCACCCACCGATCCTGCTGCTGGTACCAGTGGGTGATGGAGGTCCGGTTGATCTCAAGAAGGGCGCGCTCCAGGCTGGCTTCGCCGTAACCAAAAAAGAAAACAAACGATGTCTGGATAACGGCTCCGTGTGTCACAATCACAATTGTTTGACCTTGATTGTCCTGCAAAATGCGATTTAGCGCGAGATGGACACGCAGCACAAATTCCATCCGGTTTTCGCCGCCTTCCACCCAGCGATAGTAACCCTTTTGCGACTTCGGCACCTGCTGCCAGCGGGCCATAAACTCCTCATCGCTCAGGCTGCCATCCTCGCTGCGCCACTCCTCCATCGCTTCGTCCAGAATAATAGGCTGGTTGAAGGCGGGTTGCAGAATCTGGGCGGTTTCATGTGCGCTGCGTTCTGTACTGGAGATAAACACATCGGGCTTGATTTCGCCGCTGCTGGCAAGACGGTCACGCAGGCGGGTGGCTTGGTGGACACCTTCCGGTGTCAGACCTTGATCGCGTCGGGGGCCTTGACCATCGACCCGATCATAGAGATAGTCGGCATGTCGAATCAGATATAAATGTGTCATGTTTCCTCCTTGTATGATTATACAAGCGCGGCCTTTATTAGGTAAGCGTAGGTAACTTGCCCTGTATCAACGCCCACAATAGAGTTAGAATTTGCGGAACGCTATTGCACATGGCAAGGGAAAAGGTTTATGAAAATTTCACGATGGACTCTCACACTCTTTCTGATTGTGGCGGCTTTTGCTGGCGGCGCGGCCTGGGCCTTACAAAGTGGGCTGGCAGGCGCGCAGACCGACAACCAGCCGGGGGCAGTAGTCTTTACGTCGGACCGCAGCGGAAATTATGACATCTACATTTTGGATCCGGAAACCGGCGTCACCACGCAGCTTACCAACGCGCCGGGGCAGGATGTAGACCCCATGTGGTCGCCCGACGGGGAATATGTCGCGTTTGCATCGGATCGGGATGGTGACTTTGAACTGTTCGTCATGAAGAAAGACGGTACCGATGTCCGCCAGTTGACTGCCAACAATGCGGAAGATCGCCAACCCGTCTGGCAGCCGAACGGCCTGTTCATCATGTATTCGTCTGATGTAAACGGAAACTGGGACCTGTTTGTCATTTCGGCAGATGGTGCAGCCGTGCGCCAGTTGACCAATGATACTTTCGATGAGCGCGGCCCTGGTGCTGCGGCAGCAGATGAAACGCCCGTCGTTCCAGTGGCGACTCCGCTGCCCGCCGCAACCGCAACCGCCGCCCAGCCGGACGCGGTTGTGACTTCTTTCCAGATCAATATCCGCCAGAGTCCGGGTTTGGGCGCGGCGATTCTGGTCACGATTCCACAGAATTCCACGCTGGACATCATCGGACGCTTGCAAGACAATTCGTGGCTGCAAGTTACCTACGCTTACCTAATAAAGGCCGCGCTTGTATAATCATACAAGGAGGAAACATGACACATTTATATCTGATTCGACATGCCGACTATCTCTATGATCGGGTCGATGGTCAAGGCCCCCGACGCGAT
>DATAMF010000488.1:0-9948 GCA_036260665.1 Aggregatilineaceae bacterium
AAAGACAATTTTCCACCGGAATCACTTGCATGAAACTCCTTGATTTTTTCCGCGAACATAATGAAGACATTATCACCCTGTTCTTCATCGGTGGTGAATAAGGCCCAAATGGGGCGGCGTGGAAGTCCTCCATGCTGGCGCAGCAAGCCAATCGTTTTGAGCGTCAGGGCGATTCCGGCTTTCATGTCCAGAATGCCGGGACCATACAGGCGGGAACCATCGCGCCAGAGGGGCATATCGGCCAGTGTACCCACCGGCCACACCGTATCCATGTGGCAGAGCAGCAGAATGGGCTTGCCCGGCATCCCCCCATTCCAGGCGGCATAAATGATGTCGCCAACCTCGCGGCGGGGGAAAATTTCGATCTGCGCGCCGGTTTCTTCCAACTGTTCCACAATAAAATTGCCGAGTTGATCGACGGCATATTTATCGCTGGTCGGGGATTCAAGGCGCACCAGGTCTTCGAGCAGGGTGATAATGTCTTCATTATGTTCGCGGAAAAAATCAAGGAGTTTCATGCAAGTGATTCCGGTGGAAAATTGTCTTTCGCTAAAACGGACAGAGGTCGTTCAGGGTATAGGTGCGGTTGGAGTACCCGTAGCCATTCAGCACACCTAAGACATTCGGCTGGGCGGCTCCCGCGCTGATCGCCTGGGCACAGGAGGCTCGCGCATCACCTGTCGCCCGGTAATTGTTCATAAAGGCCACGCCCATCGCCGCGAATCCACTGCCCGCTGTGCCTGCCGGATTCTCGCTTTGCAGGAGATTGAACCAGTCTTCGGCGCGGGCATTCTTCAACAGTGCGTAGGTGATCATGATGCGGAAAGCGGCATAAGCGCGCAGGACTTCGTATTCGCCCGCCATCGTCCACGACAGCAGTTTACTGTTATCGCGCATCGCGGCGTAGGCGTTGATGGCCGGACGCCATTCGTCAGCGCGCAGCAGATCGTCGGCTTCGTACACGGCGTGAATCCGGTAGCGGGCTTCTTCTTCCTGGCGCAGCGCCAACACATACTGCATCCCGTTCCAGTCCCAGGTATCCAATACGCTGCGCGGCGGCCCCGCTGAAGTGGTACCGGGCGGGTTGATCTGCGCGGTCAGTTCGAGAATGCCATCACTGTCCACATCCGCGATGCCAATTCGTCCGTTGATGGCGATGATCTGGCCGTTGTTGATTTCCTCGAACATGCCCACGATGGAATTCCAACTGAGGATTTTGGCCTCTTTGTAACAACCGCCCTGCCCACAGGTTTCGGTAAAAAACACGAGTTCGTTTTTGACATCGGTGTTCATATCCCCCACCCGCAGCATACGCGGGATGGCGATGGAGGGGTTAAAAGTTGTGGCATAAAACAGGCGGTAGCCCCCGCTGTCACAGCCGTAGACCAGCAGTTCACCCGCGTTCAGCGGTGCTTCTGCGTTGTAAGTTTGCGGGTTGAACAGGGTGACGAGCACTTCCAGCACGCCATCCCCGGTAATGTCGGTGTCGGCCTGCACCACGCCGCCCGTATCGGTGATCGCGCCCCAGTTGCGCAGCATCGCTTCCAGCACGGTCGATGTGCCGCCGTTGGAGAGATAGCGCCCGATCACTTCGCTGTACTGGCTGAAATTGGTAGGAGCAGGCGGCGGCGCGGGCGATCCGGGCTGGGGGCATTCGTTGGGCTGGTAGTAGGGCGCATAGGCCGGGGCCGCTGCGGTGGCCGTAGCCGCTTCGATGGTGGCGCGGGCGGCAGTTGCTGTCGCCGCCGGGCCGACGGGCTGTGCGCCGGGTATCGGTGTGGCCGGGGTGCCGTTTACATCTAACGCGGCCTGTCCGGTGGGCGTGATCAGCCAAACGGATAACCGTCCGCCCGGCGTGGCCGAGGCAAATCCGCGCAGCGTCGGCTCATACACGACTCCGGTAGGCGTCACCGTGCGGCGGCTCCCGATGGTGTCGCTGATCGTGCCGCACGACACCAGGAATCCGGTGAGGAGAAAAATAAAAGTCAGAAAACAGACACGCTTAATCATGCAACGAAGTATAGCGCGAGGGGCAGAACGCGCCAGTGCCGTTTCTTACCGCTTCAGCAGAAACCGCAGGGCGTCAGGCAGACGGCGCGCCCAGGCGTCCTCGTGATGGATCGCGCCTTCTTCTTCGATATACAACAGATCGCGCGCATACCCTTTCGCCAGCAGCAGATCACGCAGGCGGCGGGCCACTTCCAGATACAATTCGGATGTCACCCGGTGCGCGCGCATCCCCGCGTAATTTTCATCCGCTTCAGGCACTTCGCGCGTGCCGACATCCACATACAAGCGCCCCGGCTCAAACGGCGCAAACTGCACAAAATCGAAGATTTCCGGGTTGATCATCAGGGCGGGACTCATCATCCCCGCAAAACCGAACGTATCGGGGAAGCGGAAAAAAGCATAGAGGCTGATCAGCCCACCCATTGACGATCCCATAATACCCGTCGATTCACGGGTCGAGATCGTCGGGAAAGACTCATCAATCAGCGGCTTGACCGTATCGCGGATAAAGGCCAGATACAGATCACCCAACCCGCCCGCCCCAAACGTCTCATGTTTATAGGGGCTGTACTCACTCATCCGCATCTCACCCGCGTTCGGAATGCCTACCGCAATCGCTTCGATGCCTTCGGCGGCGAACTGTTCGAGCGTTTCATCCACGCGCCATTCCCCCGCGTAACTGGTAGCAGGATCGAACAGATTCTGTCCGTCGTGGAAATAGATCACGGGGTAGCGCTGGCCGCCCTGGGCATGCGGCAGATAGACCAGAATATCGCGGTGGTTATCCAACTGAGGGCTGTGCAGTTGGCGCAGCACTTTGATCGTCCCCGCGACGGTGTGGCCCGGATAAACTTCGGCATAATCGAACCAATGCAGCACAGTGCGCTCCTTTCGGCAGGTGAGTGATTTAGTTCTAACGCGTTTCTTTGAATTAAACCATGTTAAAGCCGGGGAAGTCTGGTATAATAGGCATAAGTCTGGGGGTGACAGGCTTCGACGGGGGAGGCTGCGTTCAGACTGCAAGCCGAGGCGCTCAAACCTCGTTAATCCTGAGCAAACCATTAAGTGCCAATACGAGCACAAACCGTCTCGCTCTCGCTGCCTAGTCAGTGAGACAGACAAAGATGACCTGAGGGTCGTCCGTCTGCCCTAACCGTACCTGTTCGGGTGGCAAGCAGGCGTAACAAAGAACAGGGTGCGCGGAGGTGATGCCGATAAGCCGCCGCAAAGACACCATCGGCTAGCGCGTGGGCCTCCTCATGCCGGTGTAGGTACCCCACGCTGCGAAAGCTAAACACCGACTAAGCTTGTAGATGTTTGGGCGTGAATCTTTCGGACTCGGGTTCAACTCCCGACACCTCCACCTAAGCAAACAGAAACACCGTAGCGGATAAACTACGGTGTTTTTGTTTCGCTATGGGATGTTCAGATCACCTGTTACATGCCGTCGGGGGTATTCCGCCCGCGTTCGGACGGCGCGACCATATCGGTTACGCCGGGAGCCGCCGCTGCGGGGCGGGCCTGCGCTTCCACCGCGCCAACCGCCGCAGCGACTCGATCTCCGCCCGCCGCGCGATCTTCGGCTTCCATTTGGTCCATCAACTGCTCTTCGCGGCGCAGCGCTTGGAAGCGCAGAGCCAGCCACACTACCAGCCCACCTAGAATGAGAGCGATCACCGCGTAGCCGATCGCCATATAGTCCAGGTGCTTGCCAAACATACCCGTTTTTAGTTCGAGGGTGAATGGTTGGGCCAACGGGACCCCCTCGACGGACTGTGCGCCGGGGCCGATGGTGAAAGTGTAGGTAGTGGAACGATCCAGGTATTCATCAGGAATAAAAACGACTGCCGAAGCCTGTTCTTCCTGTTCGGTGTTGGCGTTGCGCCACGAGAAACGGCCTTTGACCGACGGTTCGACACTGAACGCGGCCTCTACCGAGTCATGATCCATGATCTGATCGAAGTAGAACGAGATGTCATCGTGAATATAAAATTTGCCGTTCAACGCTGGATCGGTTTGCACCACCTGAGGAGCTGCACCGCCATCTTGCAGACGCGGCGCACCCCATACCACCGCCGCGCTGGACAGCAGCAGCACCGCAAAAACTAAGCTCAACATTACGCGTAAAGGTCGCATTCGATAGCTCTCCACTGGTTAATCTGAAAGAACCTGCAATTTGCGGCGCAAGACGCGCTCCGACATATTTTCCAGCCGGATACGGTACCAGATCAGTGTGCAGGCGATCATGCTGAAGGTAAACAGGTTAAAGAACAACGTATTGCGAATGCGCGGCGTGACATCAAAGCCGCCGGTGGGATCAGCCTTGGTCGGGCCAGCCACGACGGGGTGAATGGTGTCCGGGCGGATACGGATAATGATGATGGTGAACAACACGCTGGCAAAGGCGATGATACCGTAGGCCGCGGCAAAACGACGGCGGCGTTCGGGGTCTTCGATGCCGCCGCGCAGCATCATATAAGCGGCATAGGCCAGCCACATGATCGTGACGCTGGTCAGGCGCGGATCCCAGGTCCACCACGTATTCCAGATGGGACGTGCCCAGGCCATCCCGGTGATGATCATCATGATAGAAAAGCCCAGCCCAACTTCCACACTGGCGAGGCCAAGCGTATCCCATTTGGGATTGCGGGTGCGCAGATAGGCGATTCCGGCAAACAGCGCCGCGCCAAAGGCAATAAACGCCCCCGTAAATGATCCCAGGTGAACGTAGAAAATCCGCTGTACTTCACCCTGGAGCTTTTCCGGCCCGACATAGAAGAAGTTCATCAGCAGCGCCAGGGCCAACAGGCCAATCGAGGCGTAGGTCAGTCCACGCAGCATGCGTGTGCGTTGCGCCGAATACATCATATGTCATTCCTCCACAACAAAATCGAACAACCAATACGCCGCCGCCAGATAGAGCAGATCGGCGATCACGAGCAGTTGAAGCCAGGGCATCCAGTCTTCGGAGGGCAGTTCGTTCAGCAGGGCGTTGGTCCCGCGCACGGCACTGATCAGCACGGGCAGCACCACCGGCATCAGCAAAATGGGCAGCAGCGTCTCGCGGGCGCGGGCATGCACACTCATGCTGGAAACCAGCGTACCGACGGTTGTAAACCCGATACTGCCGAGCAGCACCATCAGCAGCACCAGCGGGCGGATCACGGTGGCATCAAACAACACGGTCAGCAGCAGCATTAACACCAACGCGACCACCAACACAAACAGCAGATTGCCGAGCATTTTGCCGAAAAACAGGGCGCTGCGCGCGATGGGAGCCAACAACAGGGCATCCAGACTGCCGCGATCTTTTTCGGCGGCCATGCTGCGCCCCAGGCCCAAAATTCCGGCGAAGGCAATCGTCACCCACAGAATCCCTGCAACGGTGCTGTCGCTGCGGCGGGATTTCGCGTCGAGTTCCAGCGCGAGGCTGAAGATCAGCACCGTCATGATGGTGAACAGAATCATGGAGTTGATCAGTTCACGGCTGCGCATTTCGGCACGAATGTCTTTCCAGACTACCGCACCGACTGAACGCAGATAGGGTGTGATCGGGCGGCGCGTGCGCGCACGAACGGCGGTTTGAGGTTGGGATTCAGCCGTCATCGGGTTGTCGCCGCTCCTGTGACATCGGCATAAAGTGCGGGCAGTGTATCGGGATCGATGTCGCTGCCCAACTGGTCAAAGGCGATCTTCCCCCGGCTGAGAATCGCAATGCGATCAGACAGATCATAACCGCGCCGCAAATCGTGCGTGGTCATCACGACAGTACGGCCCTGGATGGCGACCTCGCGCAACAGATCATCGAGCAGTCCGGCAGCGTCCTGATCCAGCCCGGTATACGGTTCGTCGAGCAGCAGGACGGACGGGTTATGCAGAATGGCGCGGGCAATCGCCAGCCGCTGCTGCATACCCCGGCTGTAGGTGCGCACGACATCGCGCGCCCGCCGCCACAGCCCCACCCGCCGCAGGACCGTTTCCACCCGCGCGGCACGTTCAGCCGAGGGGAGATTATAGAGCCGGGCGAAAAACAGCAGATTTTCCTCGGCGGTCAGGGTGTCATAGAGCAGCGGCAGATGGCTGACCACGCCCAACTGCGCGCGGACATAATCGGCCTCACGCGGCAAATCCCAGCCGCCGATCTGTATTGTGCCGCCCGTTGGATGCGCCAGCGCCCCCAGAATGCGCAGCAGCGTTGTTTTACCGGAGCCGTTCGGCCCCAGCAGCGTCAAAAACTGGCCGCGCGGCACACTCAAATCCAAGCCGCGCAGCACCGGATTCACGCCAAAAATTTTGGTCAAGCTGTGAATTTCGATCATTCCGGCGTCTCGTCCTGGTTCATCAGCGGGAGCAGCCGCTCTTTGAGCAGAGCGCGCCGTTCTTCATAGGTATCCTCATCGATACGCCCGGCTTCAAAATCGTTATCCAGGCTGGCAATCGCGCGCAGCAGTTCATGTTTGCCGCCGCTGGGAGGTTCCCAAGCAGGTCCCGCCGATGTCGCCGCGACAGGGATGGGCACGGCATGGCGCTGCCGCCACCACAGGAACCCGGCCAACCCCAAGAGCAGCACCCCGGCCCCGCCTAAAATCAAGGGCAGCACATCCCGTGCATCGCCTTCCTCATTGGTTTCAACAGTAGTGCGTGTGGGTTTGCCGTTCAGCGAGAAAATAATACGCTGGTCGGGCGTGAGCGGGTCTTCCAGATCGTAAGCGCGGATCAGCGTGGGATCGTCATCCTTGTACTGCTCACCCTGCGCAAGCTCAGTATACTCGATTCCGCCCTCATCGTTGACCACCGAGCGATAACGAATCTCGCCGGAATCGGCAAACTGATCACTCTCGAATTCGACCGTATCGTTGGGCACCATCACGCTGGCATCGATCAACTGAAGGCCGGTACCCATATCCAGCACCGCCCCGTCTTCGTAGGGCACTAAAAAGCGCAGCACGGTGACGCGGTTTTCGCCGGGACGGATCGGCCAGACATCGAGCACCAGCGGTACATTACCATCCGCCGATTCTTCATAACTGCCACTGTGCTGGGTCGGCACCACTTCCAACCCCGTTGCTTCCACGGGGAGTTCGATTTTGGCAGTCACGGAGCGACCAGCAGGGCTGGTTTCGTCGAGGCCGATAATGTGATCCGGCGACGAGTTGATCATGCTGATGTACCACTGCACTTCGAGCATCCCGCGCGATACCTGGGCGTAACTCACCAGTATTTCGCTGTAGGTCACGACCAGTTGCGAGGTGTCGGTGGTGCGCTCATAAAGCGGAACATCCAGCGTAACGGATTCCTCCGTGCCTTCAATCGCTTCGGACCACTGCCACTGCCGCACACCCGCGTAATCCAGCTCGATGATGTAGATGTTCCCCGGCTGGCGCGCCACATCATTAAACACAAACGAGCCATCCTCGGCGGTGGTCGTGGTGTAATTTCCAACTTCGCGCCCGTTGGGATCGATCATAAAGTTCATCACGAACAGATCGACTTCCTGCCCGGCTCCCACCGGCTCAGCGTCCGGCGTCCCCTGGGTCAGTTTGCCATTCACCGCGAGCACCCCCGCATGACCTTCACCGGATGCGGTGGTGTCCGAGGGCTGGCCGGACGCGCCGCCCATCATCAGTTCGGGGGTAAATTCTACGATGAACTTGATCAGGCTGGTGATGTCATCCGTGCTGAGCGTCGTGGCGTAGTCGGCGGGCATGATGTTCGAGTAACCCTCGACCACATACGCCCCCGGATCGACAATCGACTGGTGCAGGTAATCCACGGCTGACAGGCCCTCGATCCGCGTGGCAGCGCGTTCGCCCATGCCGCCCAACGACGGTCCTTGCTGCGCATCCTGCGCGCCGTGACACTGGGCACATTCCTGGATATACAGATCGCGTCCCCGGTTAATATCACCGGGAAGCCCGACCATCTGATCGGCAGCGGCTTCTTCGGTTACTTCGACTGCTGCCGATTCAGTTGCCTCAACAGACGCGGCTTCGGTTGAGTCCACAACCGGGGCGGATTCTTCGGTCGCAGCGGCAACTGTCGGTGTAAGAGGAAGTGCGGTTGCGGTAGCCAGCGGCGCATTCACTTCCTGTTCGCTCACAATTTCCGGCTCACCAGATGTGTTCAGCCCACACGCGCTGAGCACAAGCAGGGCCATAAAACACCCTATCAATACTTTTCGCATCGCTTATTCCTTGTGCAAAAAACCTCGCTCCCCCTCCGAAGACACGGCGGGAGAGGGATCGGGGGGCGAGGCTCGATTCACAGACGTTAATTATTCCGTTTCAACCACTTCAGCGGGAATATCTTCCGAGGTATGCCCGTTGCGCAGCGCCGCAATCGCTGCTTCGATTTGCAAATCCTGCTCGACAATTTCGGCTTCAATCGAATCGACTCGTTCGGTGATGGCCGCCGCCAGATTGAACAGATTGATACGCTGGCTGGCGTAAGTCGAGTAGGGGATTTTGTCGAGATCGTAGTCGAAATCCAGATCGCGGATGGAGCGCAGCACGCGCTGTTTTTCCGCATAGAGTATTTCGAGCGCCTGCTTCTGGCGGGGCGTACCGCGTATACGGCGGCGCGGGGCATTGGGTTCGCGCTCGAACAGCGGGAACACCACAAAAAGGCCCAGCGCGCCCAGCATGAGAAACGCGAGAAAAAACGATTCAGAAGTCATAAAGTAATCTCTTCTGCATGAGACGCTGCACAAACTCCCCCAACCCAGGCTGCTCCCCCTCTTGATAACGAGGGGGATGGGGAGAAAGATGGTTAACCTTTGAGAGCCGCCTCAATCTCGCGGCGTAGAGTTATATCGCTGATCTCGCCTTCCGTATGGAAGGTGATTTCTCCGGTTGCGTCGATGATGAAGGTTTCGGGGATACCGGTGATCCGGTAGTCGTTTTCCAGCCGTTCACCGAGATCAGGTGCGTTGGGATAGGTAATGTTATAACGGGCCATGTAATCGCGGGCCTTGTTCTCGACATCATCGGTGTTCACGCCCAAAAAAACCACGCCCTGGGGCTTATATTCGCGCCACATCGCTTCGAGCATCGCCGCTTCCTTCTTGCACGGTTCGCAGTAACTCGCCCAGAAATTCAACACGATCACATTTCCTTTGAGATCGTCCAGTTGAAGCTGTTCGCCGCTGCGATCCAGTTGATCGGACTCAAAGACAGTCAGGCTAAAATCGGGTGCAGGGCCGGATTCCGGCTGTGATAGCCCGCGCTGGTACAGCGCATACCCAATCACCGCCAGCAGTCCGACGATGAGCACCACAGCGGTAATGGTAAAGGTCGAAAAGCGCTGCTTGACCGGGGCGGAAGCCAGGGATGGTTGTTCCCCAGCGGCCTGCTGCAACCAATCGGGCAGTTCATTGTCTGGTTTAACCGCCGCATCATCGTTCATGACTCAAATCCCTCTAATTCTCGTTCCAACCGCTCCACCAGCGCACTATCAGCCGGAACAGGACGCGCGCCCCGTTTCCCTGCCGCCTCCGAGCGCCGCGCCACGCCAGGCTGACCGCGCCGCCGCAGTTTTAACACCTGATATAACCCAATACCGCCGATGATCAAAAACACGCCAAAAGGAACGGCAAAGGACAAGGCGCGATCCGTCGGATCCCGTGGCATGCCGGAGACATCATCACCATACCGCACGATGAAATAGTCCAGAATCTCGTCTTCGGTTTGGCCCTCGCCCAACAACCGCCCGATTTCCTCGCGCCAGTCGGAACAGGTGACGCTCTCGCATTCATCCAGCGGGATGCCCTCGCAGACATCGCAGTACATTTTGCTGGCAACCTTGTTCACCTCATCCTGTGTGATACCGGGTGGCAGATTGGTGTTGGCGCTGGAATACGAATCCGCCTGATTATTACCCGCATGAAATTCACTAGCCGAGGCGACGGCAATCGCCGTGGCGACGATGATCAGCAGGATA
>DATAMF010000494.1:0-7762 GCA_036260665.1 Aggregatilineaceae bacterium
AAAAAACCAGTTTTGATTGAAATTTTTGACTATTCTCATCGATGCAACCCTGAAGTCTTTACTCGCTTGACTTTTCCATAAAATCCAGTTTATACTGAAACTACACGAGTAGTCAACACGTGTTGATTATTAGATACCGAATAACTCTCACCACAATTTCTGCATCGCCGCCCATTAGGGCAACAAACAATCAATTATGGAGGAAATTTACTATGAAAAAACGTCTTTCTTTTCGTATCGTGATACTTGCCCTACTATTTGTTTTGGGGGTAAGTGGGCTTGGCGCACAGCGTCAACCTGTCGCCGCACAAGACAGTGAACTGACCCTCTGGGTTTACGATGATGGTCGCCTGGAAGTGCTTAATGAACTGGGCGCGGCTTTCGAGGCTGAATATGGCGTAAAATTAACGGTAGAAGTGGTTGATCTGAGCGAAATTCGTAATGCGATGACGCTCGGTGCATCTTCTGGCGAAGGCCCCGACATGATCATCATCCCGCACGACAATCTTGGCCCGTTTGTCGAAAATGGTTCGGCAGCCCCGATCGATCTGGGCGACAATGCCGCCAACTTTTTACCCAACGCTATCGATGGGTTCACCTATGACGGTGAGTTGTATGGGGTGCCGTTAGCCGTGGAAAATATCGGCTTCTTCCGCAACACCGATCTAGTTCCCGAAGCGCCCGCAACCTGGGACGAAGTTGCCGAAATTGGTGCCGCACTGCTTGACGAAGGTAAAATCGACTCTGTGATTGGTCTGCCCGACTTGACCTATAATAGCTACCCCATTTACACTTCATTTGGTGGTTATATCTTCGGACGTGATGCCAATGGTAGCTTCACAGTTGATGACATCGGTATGAATAATGAGGGCATGGTTGCTGGTTTGGCCTGGATTGGAAGCATGATGGAAGAGGGCCTCGTGTCAACGAATGTGGACTGGGAAGCCTCCCATGTCCAGTTTGAAACGGGCCGTTCCGCCTTCATTATGACTGGACCCTGGGCCATCAATCGCTTTGACACCGCGGGTGTACCTTATGCGATTTCGGCTTTCCCGGCGGCTGAAGAAGGCGGCGAACCTGGCTATCCTTTCCTGGGTGTACAGGGCCTGGTTATCAATGCGAACAAAGAAAACGTGTTGCTGGCGCAGGTTTTCGCTGTCGATTTTCTCGCTACAGAAGAACACTACCAGATGATCTTCGATGCCGAACCTCGTCCATCAGCCTGGGCTTCAATCTTTGCCGCTGCTGAGGATCCCAATACCATCGGCTTTAACGAAGCAGGCATCAACGCCGTTCCAATGCCCTCCATCCCCGCAATGGGATATGTCTGGGACGCCTGGGTAAACGCCGGAGCGCTTGTTGCTCAAGGCGAATTGACCCCACAGGAAGCGCTGGATAGCGCGGTAGAACAAATCCTGGCGCAAGTCGAAGAATAAACCCTCAATCGAAAATTTAAGTCAAGAGTGGCAGTCAAAAGATTGCCACTCTTAGCTTCAGACACAGAGTCACCGTCTAGTACTACAGCAGCAGTTAGCTTTTGTCCTGAATTGGCTTCCCTTACGACGGGAGATTGCAGGGTGTCTCATCCGGGCATCCTGAGAGAGAAAAATCAACGAAAATGGCAAGTGCTGCTGTAGTACTAGTAGTCGATGAGAAAAAATAGATGAATCATACCAATACAACCTTATCCAGAGTTGGCTATATTATTAACCTTGCACTCTTGTCTGTAGGGTTGCTCCTCATCCTTCAGCTTATTCTAAAGCTGTGGTCTGATGGTTTTTTCCCGCTGGCATCCGCACTCAGCGCCATGGTCGTTTTTTTGGCAATGGTCTATTTGCGACGGCGTTTTACCCCATTCCGCTGGATAGCGATGGGAATGGCGCTGGCAATGGTATTTACCCTCTACCCTATTCTTTACACGGTCTACCTGAGCGTGACCAATATGGGCAGCGGGCATCTGATGACGAAACAGCAGGCTATCTCTCAATTGGAGAAGCAGTTATATCTTCCTGATGGTGGAGAAGTCTATTCTTGGACCGCATTCCAGGCGAAGAATGGAGATTATGCCCTCTGGCTGATACCCGAAGAGGGATCGGGTTTGTTAGCAGTTCCCGGTGAAGCATTTGAAGCTGGTACCCCAGGCGAAAAGGGTATTGGTGATCTGGATGAAGATGGTATTCCGCTGACTATCGAGGGTTATGAACGTCTGCCTAAAAACAAGACTGTTGCCATTATTTCCAATCTGGGAGAAATAGATTTTGGCGCAGCCCCTCATGTTGTGCGCATCCGTTCTATGAAGGAAGCCGCTGAGCTAAAGCCGAAATACGAATACGACAAAGATCAGGATGCGGTTATCGATCAGGAAACGGGCGATATTTACCGCCCCAAAGAAGGAACGTTTACATCCGCATCAGGCGACGAGCTATCCCCTGGTTATATTGTGTATATTGGCACACGCCACTTTGAAGATTTCTTAGGAAATTCGCGTTTCAGAGAGCCGCTTTTAAAAATACTGATCTGGAACATCGTCTTTGCATCGATGTCCGTTTTTATAAGTTTTGCTGTCGGCTTGATCGTTACCCTCTTTTTTGAAGACCTGCCCGGCAGACGTTTGATCCGCGCCTTGCTGATTATCCCTTGGCCGATTCCTGTGCTGATTTCAATCCTGATCTGGCGTAGCATGCTTAACCCCGACCTTGGTTTCGTTGCTCCCGCGTTGGAATCAGTTTTCGGTAGCTCGCCATCCTGGTTTCAAAATGCAGCCTGGACCCGCTTTGCTGTCATTATGGTCAATGTGTGGCTTTCCTATCCCTACTTTTATGTTATCTCCGCCGGGGCCGTTCGCTCTATCCCCAGCGAAATCTATGATGCCGCTGTTGTCGATGGCGCGGGCTACTGGAGTAAATTCCAGCACATCACGCTCCCTCTTTTGCTCAGAATCTTGATGCCTCTCTTGATCGCTTCATTTACGTTCAACTTTAACAACTTTAACGTGATCTACATCTTCAATTATGGCAATCCACCGATGCCCAACACAATTGTACCGATGGGCCACACCGATATTCTGATCTCGTTTATCTACCGCCTCGCTTTTATTCCTTCCCACGTGACAAACTATGGCTTGGCGGCGGCAATCACTGTCATGCTGTTTGTTCTGATCAGCATCATGGTTATCTTCCAGGTACGCTTTGCAAATCTCTTCCGAGAGGCGGAGTAATTCTAATGGACCAAATGCAAGTATCTCCGGTGTCTCGTAAGGGCACTTTCAGTCAAGTTCGAGTGGAGAAGCTCTTCAGTCTGGGAATCCGTTACCTTGTAGCGTTGATCCTCATCGCGTTCGCCGTGGCCCCTGCCTTATGGGTGATCTCGGCCTCGTTCAATCCGGCGAAATCGCTGATTGGGGGCACGCTTTGGCCCGACAATCCCGATCTTTCCAACTATCGGCAGCTACTGGATAATGATTTTTTCCCTTATCCAACATGGTTGCTGAACTCGTTAAAAATCGCTTCCATTACGACCGCCTTAACCGTATCCATCACCTGCATGGCGGGCTATACCCTGTCTCGTTTCCGTTTTAAGGGGCGTCGGCAGCTCATGATCGCGATCCTGATCCTGAATGTATTTCCCGCTATTCTGGCAATGGTCGCTATTTTTTCCACCATGCAGCAGCTTGGAACGCATATTTCACAAATCGGCTTAGATAGTCATGGCGGCCTGATCCTGATCTACGTTGCAGGTGCCATGGGCATTAATGTCCTGATGGTCAAAGCCTACATTGATACGATCCCGACGGAATTGGACGAATCTGCCCTCGTCGACGGCGCAAGCCATTGGCAGACGTTCCGTTATATCATTTTGCCGATCATGACGCCCATTGTCATTACGATTGGGGTGCTGTCGTTTATCTCCTCCTACGGCGACTTTGTGATTGCTAAAGTGCTGCTCAAAAGCTCGGACAAGTTAACCGTTATGGTGGGGTTAATGTTATTCCAGACGGATCGCTTTGACCGGGATTTTGGCATGATCACTGCCGGTGCTGTCATTGCGGCTATTCCGATTATTCTGATCTACATTCCACTTCAAAAATATGTCATCGACGGGCTGACTGCTGGCTCGGTCAAAGGGTAACTGTATGCGCATTTTGAGGATTATATCCATCGTTTTTGTGCTCACCCTGCTTCTATCAGCACAGCCCATCGCCCATAGTCAGGCAAGCAAGTTTTACTTTGGGGTTGATCTCTCGTATGCCAACGAAATGGAAGACTGCGGGGCCACCTACCAGGAAAACGGCGAACTGGTCGATCCGTTTGTGCTTTTCCACGATCACGGTGCCAATCTCGTTCGAGCCAGGTTATGGTATGACCCGGACTGGACCAATTACAGCACCTTGAGCGATGTCAAACGGACCTTCACCCGCGCCCGCGATGCGGGTATGTCTACCCTCCTGGATATTCACTATTCCGATAATTGGGCGGACCCCAGCAAGCAGGAAATCCCGGCGGCATGGGCTGGTAAAAACGATGCTGAACTGGCCGAAGCCATCTATCAATATACCTATGATGTTCTCACCGAACTTCACGCCGAAGACCTGACTCCGGCATTTGTCCAGGTTGGCAATGAAACCAATTCAGGTTTACTCAAGGCGAATCAAGTCGAACTCGACTGGAAACGAGATGCGCCGCTGTTTAATTCCGGAATTCGCGCTGTCCGTGATTTTGCGGCTGAAACCGGGACTGATCCGCAAATCATCCTGCATGTCGCGCAGCCCGAAAATACAACATGGTGGTTTACGAGCGCTGAAGAGGCGGGTGTGACCGATTTTGACGTGATCGGCATCTCCTATTATCCCCAGTGGAGCACTTTCTCGCTTGCCGATCTGGGCACACAGGTTAAGTATCTCCGCCAGCGTTTTGACAAAGAAGTGATGATCGTCGAAACCGCTTACGGTTGGACGCGGGACGCGGTAGACGAAACAGCCGATAATATCCTCACCCAGGGCATTCGCGGGTATTCATTCACGCCAGAGGGCCAGTCCCATTTTATGACGGATCTCACCCAGACCCTGATCAGCAATGGGGCGCTCGGTGTTGTCTATTGGGAACCGGCCTGGGTATCCACCACGTGTTCTACCCGCTGGGGCCAGGGTTCCCACTGGGAAAACGCAACCTTTTTCGATTTTCAGAATAACAATGAGGCATTGGAAGCTATCAATTTTCCGGCTTACGATTACTGGTATCCCGCTCAGCTTGCCGACGGCATTATCGAAGAGGAGTATGGTGCCCCGCTGGTTATTGACAGCACCTCGGATGTGCTCGATAACATCGCCGCGCTTGATCTCACGGCGTTATACATCGCTAAAAATGAAAGTTCCCTTTCTTTGGCCCTGACCATCACGGGAGATGTGAGTGTCGGAGAAAGCAACTACCTGATCTATTTTGACACGACCCACGATACCCAGGGTGCAGATGTCGATCCGGGTCGGCGTCCGATCACCGTCGCGGACCCCTTCAAACCGGAATTTCGCCTTGACATCAATTCCAGTGGCAGCATCCAGTTCAATGCCTGGATTGGAAACGATTGGGAATCGCTTACCTTTACCGGCGACAGTGCGATTCGGACGGGTGAACCGTCGGTGATTGAAATCCAAATTCCGCTCGCCTTGCTCGGTCAGCCAGCCAGCTTAAATCTTGCGGTGGTGAGTACCGATCGCAATCGCTCGCACACCGCCGGTGATATTTTGGGCACAGACACGGTGCTTTCCGATTGGTCAGCCGAATTGATTCTTGATCAGTTTGTGGCAGTTTCTCCCTTAGAATAACCCCGGTTGAAAAAGACCTCTGTGGGGGTAACTCAGAGGTCTTTCTCAGCTTTATTTCGGCACTTACTCGTACCGCAAAACGTTGAGCGGCTTTTCGCCCGAAGCCCCCCAGACCGTGAGCATCGCGGCGCTAAGCGCAATCCCGATACACATGAGCATCAGTTCAAGCGCGGTCAGGTAGGGGATCGTACTGCCCAATCTGCCGCCAAACATGCTCATCATCACCAGGATCAGCATGATAGTGCCGGTTCCGATGCCAATCAGTCCACCGATCAGGCCCATGACACCATTTTCCAACAAGAGCATACCCAGCACGCGCTCACGTTGCAGCCCAATGGCTTTCATAATGCCGATTTCGCGCCGCCGTTCCAGGGTCGAAAGGGCGACTGAATTGGCGATCACAATCCCACCGACAACCAGGGCCAGGCTTGCGACCAGCAGCGGGAACGAAGTGAACTGCTGGATAAAACGGTTGAACACATCATTCATCAACCGCGATTCCATCACAAACGCCCCTGGAACATCGTGCATCTCGCGCTTTAGTTGCGGAATCTGATCCTCATTCACATCCACAATCGCGCTCACCGAGTCAATTTCCAGCCCTGCCGGGAACGAGTCAATCGGTGCATAGTTCGGTGATGTGGCGTCAAACTGCATCTGATTCCCCGTACGATCAATCATGCCGACGATCTCAAATGTCATTTCAACCGGATCGCCATCGGTTGCAAAGCGGTAGGTCAGTTTATCGCCCACATCGAATCCGGCAGCCAGGGTTGCCTTGTTGGCCGAAATCACCAGATGCGGCTGCCCGGCGTCGTCCTGGGTAAGCTGGCGGCCCCGGTAGAAGGCCACATCCGGCAGGTTGGTGCTGACGCTGCGTGCATCAATATTGGAGATGGCATTGTTGAGCCGGTTTCGTTCGCCGTGCCCCATAAAACCACCTTCACCCAGCGTATCCTCTACGCGGGCTTTGAGTTCGTCATAGGGAATCATCTCTCCCGTGCTGACGTCTTCCATTGAGAGCAATTCGCCGGTGTAGGTTCCCAGGGCTGTATAGCTGTTCACCCCGTCCATCTGTTCTAGTTTGGTTGTCACCTGTTCCAGTGTATCGCCCTCACCGGAAGCAAAGATGATCACATTCCCGCCCGCTGCGTTAGCCAGCAGTTGTTCTAACTGGTCGCTCACTGCAGCCGTGAGCATGGTGATCAGGCTCAGGGTAAAAACGCCGATCACGAGCGCCAACAGCGTCGAAGCGCCGCGCCCTTTGGTTGCCACCATCGACCGCATTGCCACTTTGAGATCGATCCAGCGCAGCATGGGGAAGAAACGTCCCACCAGC
Organism: Aggregatilineaceae bacterium; assembly: GCA_036260665.1. Lineage (GTDB taxonomy): Bacteria > Chloroflexota > Anaerolineae > Aggregatilineales > Aggregatilineaceae > DATAMF01. The sequence goes on from DATAMF010000494.1 coordinate 7,158, forward strand.
CAGATCAGACCCCACAGCAGCGCGTAGAGGATGGAAACGACGATAGAAGTGCCGGCCAGGAGCAGCAATGCGGGCACAAGGAACCCAAAAGCGAATCCTATCGGCAGCAGCGCCAGCCACCCGATACGGCGTGGACGTTCGGCATACAGCGTGGGCAAAGCGACCAAACCACCCAGGACCAATCCGACACCACCGGCAATCACCCGGAAGCTGGTTTGACTTAAAACAGTACCGAGCAGCAGTTGTGCCACCAGGCTCAGCATGGCAAGGACAAACAGCAGGGTAGCGAAGGAACGCAAACGTCCAGCCTTGGGTATCACTGTTTCATTGGGGTGCAGAACGGTGTTAGGACGGACCTGTCCCGCCGCCAGCGTGGGGATAAACCCAAAAACAGCGGTCAGCACAATCCCAACCAACAACCCCGTCATCGTCGGCAGCAGGGTGATCCGAAACCGCAGCGTCTCGGCGACAAACGTTGCCGCAAACCCCTTGATGGCGTAAGCGGCAAGCCACCCCAGCATCACGCCGATCACGCTGCCGATCACGCCCATCAGGATCGCCTCAACCAGGAACAGGATAGTCACCTGTTCGGCTTCCAGCCCCAC
>DATAMF010000495.1:0-4617 GCA_036260665.1 Aggregatilineaceae bacterium
TGCTGTTGTTCAGCCATGTTGCTACCACGAAAGGCGATCAGATTGGCCTGCTCGTATTCGCGGATCGGATTCAGCAGTATATCGCGCCCCGTGCCGGACATGCCCATTTTCACAAATTGCTCGAAGCCATGTATGGGCTGGAAAGCCAACCCGTTGAGGCGGATTATGGGCGAGCTTTGAACTATCTACACGTTCATAATCAGAAACGATCCCTGGTAGTGTTATTCACCGATCTCAGTGGACTGCGCGCATCGGAAGCCTTGATCAAATACATGCCCCGGCTGGCCCCGCGCCATCTGCCGCTGCTCGTGATCACGCGCGATCCCGCGCTGGACCAGGAAGCAGAACAAACACCAACGAACTCGGATGCGGTGTACCGCCGTGTAGTTGCAGGACAAATTATGCAGGAACGCCGCCTGCTGCTGGAAAAATTACAGCGTCACGGCGTGATGACGATTGATGTGGACGCGGAACATCTGACGATGGCGGTGGTGAACCGCTATCTGGAACTCAAAGTGCATCAGTTGGCTTGAGCGAGATTGGCATCTTCGCGATCCCGCAGTTCAAACGCCCAGGCGATATGTTCTAGAAATTCTTCGGCGCGGTAGCCGTACATCAAAAAACGCGGATCGTCCAGTTCCATCAGGCGGGCGTATTTCACGGCGAGCGCCACTGCCAGCGGTCCACGATTCACGAATTCAAAACGCCGCCGCAAAAAATTAACAACGAGATACCGGTCCTGCTCCGCTAGATTGGTGATATCAATGTGGGGCGGCAGCGGCTGATACCAGGCGATAAAAAAGTATTGGGTGCGCAGTTCTTCGCGCAAGCTGTTGAGCGTAAGCAGCGACTTTTCATAAATCACAATAGTGCGAGCCGCCAGATCGCCGCAGCGCTGGTTATATCCGTTAAAAAAGGCGGTCAGCAACCCGATACCATAAAAGACAGGGAAAAAATCAAACAAACGGACAAGGTTGCGCACCAATGCACCACTGGCGGTCAAGGGCATCCCGGTCATGTGGACAACACGCAGCCCGAACAGCCGCTTACCCGGCGTCTGCCCGTTCCAGATGATTTCAAAAATGAGATGGTAGAAGGCATACGTGATAAATACCGCCAGAACTAGTAGTGATATCACCCATTGGGGATGATCCGTGGAAACAAGCGTGCCGCGCAAGAAAAAGAGAAACACGATCATCACGACGAGTATAATAAGATAATCGATCATGGCAGCGACACAGCGGCTGCCAATGCCTGCCGTTTCGGCTTCCAGGGTTAAATTCTCTGGGGTATCAATATGGAAGTAGTGAGACAAAGGCGCACCTATTTATGAATGTTAATGAGTTTATTCGCCTGCGCGAAAAAGATTGGGAACGTCTCCAATTTTTGATCGATACCCATAAAGGGCGCAAATCTCTGAATGCTGCCGAAGTGCAGGAGCTTGGTACCCTGTACCGCGCGGTCACATCCGACCTTGCGCTGGCTCGGCGTGATTATGAAGGGCACCGTGTCGGGATATTTCTCAACCAACTGCTTACCCGCGCCCACAGTTATATCTACCAGCAGGAAATCAGCGATGTTCGCCACTTTGGTCGCTACTTTACCCACACCATCCCGCAGATGTTCCGGGAAACCTGGGTATTTACGTTTGTAGCCTTTTTGCTCTTTTTCCTGCCCGCGCTGCTCAGTTTTGCCCTATCCTATAACAATCCCGATGTAGCGGATAACCTGGGACTAGGAGCCATGCGCGATATTTTAGCCGAAAAATCCACTTGGACCGATATTCCGGTAGAGGAACGCCCCTATACCTCCACCTACATCATGACCAACAATATCCGCGTGGCGCTGATGGCGTTTGGCGGCGGCGTGCTGTTAGGGCTTTTCAGCATATGGGCACTGGCAAGCAACGGCATCCATTTTGGGGCCGTTATGGGTCTCGCCGCGCATTATGGCATGGGCCGCACGCTGCTCGATTTTGTCTTCGCACATGGCGTGGTCGAACTCAGCATCATTTTTATGTCCGGCGGCGCGGGTTTGCAGCTTGGCTGGGCCCTGATCAATCCGGGCCTGTATTCCCGGCGGGATGCTATCGCCATTGCCGGGCGGCGCGCGATTGCACTGGCAGTGCTGGCGATTCCCGCGCTGGTGACTGCCGGATTGATCGAAGGATTTTTATCACCCTCCGACGCCCCTTTCGGCCTCAAGGTGATGGTGGGCCTGGGAACCGGGACGCTGCTGTATAGTTATCTGTATTTTGGCGGGCGCGAACCCTAACGCCGGGCTTGCTGCATCAACCAGATATATCCATCTTCCAGGCTGGGCTCCACAGGAATCGCCTGATATTGTTTGTCCGGCTCTCCCAGGACTCGATACTGGACGCCATTCTGCATTTGCAGGGTGGACACAATCGCGACACCATTGTTCGGACGTTCTCCCTGGGTAGTGATCTGCCAGACGTGATTACGCGCCTGCCCAATCAAATCCGAGGGTGAACCGCAGTACACCACCCGCCCCTGATCAAGCACCGCCAGACTGGAACAACTCTGGCTGATGTCTTCCACGATATGGGTACTGAGAATCACAGTGCAGTCCATATCCGAGAGCAGATTCCGCAGCCGCACCCGTTCTTCAGGGTCTAACCCTGCGGTCGGCTCATCTACAATCAGCAAACTTGGACTGCCGAGCAGCGCCTGTGCGATACCTACGCGCCGTTTCATCCCACCCGAATACGTTTTGAGTTTGCGGTCCGCGACATCCTCCAGCCGTACCTGTTCCAACACCCGTCCGATCTGCTGGCGGCGCTCACGTTGATCGGTGATCCCCTTAAGAATCGCGATATAGTCCAAAATTTCGCGCCCTGTCAGCGATGGATACAGCCCCAATTCCTGCGGCAGATAACCAAGCGCGCTTTTGATCGCCAATTTGCCTTTGCTTGTCGTGACATCATGACCGAATACTTCCACGCTGCCGCCAGTGGGCCTTAGCAATCCGGCAATGATGCGCATCATAGTGGTTTTTCCGGCCCCATTCGCACCTAACAAGCCGAACATCCGACCATCAATCGTCAAACTTAACCCGCGCAGCGCCTGGACATTCCCTTTATAGGTCTTGGTGAGATTGGTTATCGTAATCATCGTTCTGTCATCCTTCCTGACGTTTCATCCACCACTGAGCCACCAACCATATCAGTGCTAATTGACCGAAAGCAGTTACCAACGTAACACTCATTGGCAGCAGATCGAGCGTGGGATTTGTATTTTCGCCAACGTCATAGGTATAGCGGTAGAAAATGCCGGGACGAAGCGGGTTAAAGCTATCGCGCCAATTCCCCTGAGGATCAAAACCAAGCAGCGCTGGGATCAGCACAAATACAATAACAATAATCACCACCGCGCGCCGCGCATCCGGCAGAGGGGCCCCCAACAGCACGCTCATTCCAATATTCACCACTGCGACCAACAGTCCCGCCATGAACCACGCTTCAAAGTAATTCACAACGTTGAAAGAGCCAATTAGAGTCCACCACAAACCCGCTGTGATAATAAAAATAATGGAGATGCCGGAAAAAAACACTGAGCATCACACCCAGCAGTTTGCCAGCCAGATACATTGTGCGCGACATTGGCAGAGTCGTGAGCAGCTCAAATATTCCCAGATGGCGATCATTCGGAACCGCATCCACCATCACAAAGGGCATGACCATCGCCAGAACCGCGCTAACTGGGAGCAGCGTAAAGGAAATTAATCCTACAGTGGAGGCACCTGCATGATCCGCTAATACGTCGCGCGTGCCCATCTGGTTTTTGAGCAGTATGGTCGAAACTCCCGACACCACCAGCATCGCTAGCGTCATCACCAGCAGACCGCGCCGCCGCCATTGCAAGCGATACTCCGTTCGAGCTATAGCCAGAATCTGATAAACCCTCGTCATTATTTCGTTTCCTTTCGCGCAGGACTTCCTACTATCATCATTTCTGAGTTCTCCCAATGACGCGCCGCCCAGGCCAGAAACACAATACCAACAGAGGCTACAACGATCCGGTTGGTGAGATAATCCCCGGCTGACATACTGCCCGGTTTGAGATAGGGATAGAACGGCCACAACCAGGGCTGGATATAGTTCAGGGGATAGATCACCAAACGACCGGGCAGCAGTGCGTCCCCTAACGCAATCAGGAAAAACCAGAGCAGTAACGTGATCCCTGCCGCGAACACAGCCACGCGGCTGCGAATCACGACAAAAGTCGCGATTCCGGTCAGCATCAACGCGGGCGGTATCCAGCGCAGGATCGCCAGCACAAGATCATCGTCTCCAGTAATCGCCAGAGTGATCACCACGCCAACCAGTGCCAAACCCGCCTGCACGGCGAACAAAATCGCGAATCGTTCTACGAGAATCCAGAAAGGGCGGCGCGGACAGGAAAGCAGCACTTCCAGCGGCGGGTTTTCAGCAGGCGAAAAAACAAAGGCCGCTTGCAGCGCCATCGCCAGGGGAACGATGAGTTCGACCAGACGCAGCGTCGTCGCGCGGTTCATCTGTCCAATAGCTAACATCAAGACAAATCCGCCGACACTGATCCCAATAGATAGCCAGCCCATCAACCGCAAACTCGCGAT